>JBPCNQ010000066.1:0-3526 GCA_051001095.1 Thermoleophilaceae bacterium | reverse complement strand
AGGCGGCGAAGGGCTGGAAGCCGGGCACGGCGATCTGCACGCCGTCGGACTCCCGCCGGATCTCATAGGACGGGCAGGTGTAGCGGCGCCCGCCCGACCAGTTGGCCAGGCGGGCGTCGAGCACGCGGGCCGCGGGCATGGGCTCGCGCGCCTCGGCCATATCCGCGCGCAGCCCGGCCTCGACCTGCTCCTGCGCCGACCACACCTCGAGCTCTGACGCGGAGAGCCCCGCGTCCTGCGCGGCCCCGGCGATGGTGTCGGGCTCGTCGAGCAGCTGCCCGGAGAAGTTGCGCACCCGCAGGCTGCGAAGCAACGGGCGCTCGGCCTCGGGGGCGTGCACCCGGGCGGCCACCACGGCGCGGCAGGCCGGGACGGTGGCCTGCATCCGTGGCGGCGGGGCGGTGTCCATGGGCATCCCGTGGTCGGCGGCGATCTTCGCCGTGGCGTTGGCCAGGCGCTCGGGCGTGAGGCCCTTCTCCTCGTACTCCTCGGGGCCCTCGGAGAGGCCCACCATGCGCGGCCTCCATTCGATCGCGTCACCGTAGAGCCAGTCGAGCCGCAGCCGGAAGGGCTCCGCGGAGAAGGCCCAGGGGCAGGCGGGATCGGTGAAGTCGGTGATGACGACGTCGGCGGGCATCACCTGACTCTGGCAGGCGGATGCCCCACCTTCGCGGTCGGCTGCCACAGCGGCCCGGACGGCTTGGTCGCGCTCATGTGGCTGACCCTGTTCCGCGGCCGGTGGCTACTCCGCGCGGGACGCGCCCGCGCGAAGGCCGTCGGCCACCAGCGACATGTAGCGCCTCCACACCTGTGGATCGTGCTCACCGGCATCGGCCAGCACCTGCGTCACGCCGTTGAGCAGCATCCGCACCTCGTGACCAGTCACGTCGGTGCGGATCGCCCCCTTGTTCTGGGCGCGCACCACGAGACGATCCAGCGCCGCTCGCACCGCGTCGAGCGCACCGAGCAGCTCGGGGAGGCAGGCCTTCAGGGCCAGGGCGTCGGCAATCGCGCGGTCGCCCGCCTGCATCTCGGCGGTCTCGCCCACCAACTCGAAGAAGGCCGCTCCGGGGTCGTCGCTCGAGGCGGCCTGCTCCACCCGTCGCTCGAACCAGGCCATGCGCCGCTCGAGGACGGCGGCGATCAATCGCTCCTTGGTGGGGTAGGACCGATAAACCGTGCCCTTCCCCACCCCGGCCCGCTGGGCCACGGCGGGCACGCCCACCGACATGCCGCGCTGCGCGAACAGCTCGGAGGCCGCCGCCAGGACGCGCTCCCGGTTGCGGGCGGCGTCGGACCGCAGCGGGCGCTCGGCGGCTTGCGCGGCGCCCACTCCTAGGCCTCCGCGTAGACGGGCCGGGCGGGCACGGGGGCGCGCCGCCGGCCGGGTCCGCCTTCCCGCGGGATCAGCAGCGTGGCGACGGCGGCCAGCGCGGCTACCACGGCGCCGATCGCGAAGGCCTCGGTGAAGCCGGAGTCGGTGGGCACGGAGGTCCCGGCGACCGCGCTGCCGGCGAGCATCGAGGCGGTGACCTGGGCCCCCAGCGAGGCGCCCACCGACCGCACGACCGCGTTGAAGCCCGTGGCCTCGCCGGTGCGCTCCAGGGGCACCGCGGACACGATCAGGTTGGGCATGGCCGCAAACGCCATGCCGATGCCCACCGAGAGCAGCGTGTTGAAGACGAGGATCGCGCCCTGGGAGCCGTGGTCGACCGCCAACAGGCTCAGGCCCACCGCGGCGATCAGCGCTCCCACGCCCAGCGGGACCCGGGGGCCGCGGCGCGTGCCCAGCACGCCCGACAAGGGCCCGGCGAAGAGCATCACCAGCGCGCCCGGCAACATCAGCAGGCCGAGCTCGGTGGCCGAGAGACCGAACCCATAGCCGGTGCTCTGGGGCGCCTCGGTGAGCTGGGGAAGCAGCGTGAAGGAGCCGAACATGCCAAAGCCCACGAGGACCGTGGCCACGTTGGTCATCAGCACCGGCCGGCGGGCCAGCAGCTCGACGTCGGCCAGCGGCTCCGCGGTCCGGCGCTCGAGCGCCACCCACGCGGCCAGGATCGCCACGCCGGCGGCGATCAGGCCGAGCGTACGGGCGTCCATCCAGCCCCAGGCCCCGGCCTGGGAGACCCCGATCAGCGGCGCCACGAGCCCGGCGGCGAGCACCACGGCGCCGCGCACGTCCACGCGGCCGGGGGTGCGCACCGGCGACTCGGGCACCAGCAGCTGGGCCAGCACCGCCGCCACGGCGGCCGTGGCGCCGCCCGCCCAGAAAATCCAGTGGTAGGACGCGTTGTCCACCAGCAGCCCGCCGAAGACCAGGCCGGCCCCGCCGCCGATTCCCACGATGGCCGAGATCAGGCCGATGCTGCGCGCCACCCGCTCGGCCGGGAACTCGTCCCGGATGATCCCGTAGCAGAGCGGGAACACTCCGCCGCCCACGCCCTGCAGCACGCGCCCGGCCACCACGACCTCCAGCGAATCGCCCAGCGCGGAGACCACCGAGCCCAGCGCGAACATGGTCAGGGCCACCACCAGCAGCCTGCGCTTGCCGAACATGTCGCCCAGCCGCCCGAAGATCGGGGTGAACACCGCGGCGGAGACCAGGTAGCCGGTCAGGGTCCAGGTCACGCCCGAGGCGTCGGTATGCAATACGCGGATCAGCTCCCCCAGCGCGGGCAGGATCGAGGTCTGGGCCAGGGCGAAGGCCATGGCGGCGACGCTGAGGACGAGCAGGCTGCGGACGGGATGGGGCCGTTCGATCAAGCGGGCGACGTTAGCAACCAAGCGGACCCTGGGGTCCGCTTGGTTGATCAGCCGCTTCGCAGCGCGGGCAGGACCGTGTTCTAGTAGGTGGAGATGGTGCCCATGGGATCGGCCTGTCCGATCAGCTGCAGGCACACCACGGTCGCCCCGATCTGCTCGATCTCCCGGATCCGGTCGACGTGCTCGTCGGTGTCGGCGCTGACGATGAAGCCCTCGGCGGCGAACTCCTCGTCGCTCATCTGCTCGTCGGCGCGGCGCTGCATGTCGTCGGGGTCGTGGATGTCATCGCGGTAGAGCTCGGGCAACTGGGTGGGCTTCCAGCGCCGAGCGCCCTGCACGGCCTGATCGCCCTCCTGCGCCCAGGCCATGCCCGACTGGAGGATGATCTCCCCCTCCTCCTTGCCGCTGCGCCGGCAGGCCTCGCGGTAGGCGTCGATGATCTCGGGCGCCGACTCGGGATCGCCGAGCGTCCACAGGCCCTGCCCGTGGCGGCCGGCGATGGCCGCGGCCTGCGGCCCGAAGGCGGACACGTACATGCGCGGCTTGGCCGCCGCGCCAGCCCGCGTCCATGGTCACCGTCTCGCCCTCCCACAGCCGCTCGATCGCCTCCAGGCCCTGCTCGAAGCGCCGCAGCATCTCGCCCGGTTCGGGCCAGTCGAGCCCCAGCGGGACCTCGTTGAGCGCCTCGCCCGAGCCGACGCCCAAGAAGACGCGCCCCGGGAAGAGATCCTCCATCGACATGAAGGCCTGGGCGATGTGTCCC
>JBPCNQ010000065.1:0-7616 GCA_051001095.1 Thermoleophilaceae bacterium | reverse complement strand
GGCCGTCAGGGCCATCTCAGTTGGGGTGGCCCTCGTGGCCGACGCCCAGCTCGCCGCGCAGCCGGATGGCGAACTCGGTGGTCGACTCGTCGGGGCGGTAGAGGCCCGACAGCTCGTCGCGGACGATTCGTCCCTCGCGCATCTCGATCACGCGCCGGCGCATCTTGTCCACCATCGCGCTGTCGTGGGTGGCCACCACGACGGTGGTGCCCGTGCGGTTGATCCGGTAGATCAGCTGCATGATCCCGATGGAGGTCTCGGGGTCCAGGTTGCCGGTGGGCTCGTCGGCCAGCAGCAGCGGCGGGTGATTCACGAACGCGCGGGCGATCGAGACGCGCTGCTGCTCACCACCCGACAGCTCGTCGGGGTAGCTGTGCAACTTGGTCGATAGGCCGACCAGCGCCAGGATGTCGGGCACCTTGCGCCGGATCTCGGCCCGCGGCTCGCCGATCACCTGGAGCGAGTAGGCCACGTTGTCGTAGATCGTCCGGTTGGGCAGCAGCTTGTAGTCCTGGAAGACCACGCCGATGTTGCGCCTCAGCCGGGGCACCTTGGAGCGCGGCATGCTCGACAGCTCATGGCCCGCGATGCGGATCTCGCCGGCCGAGGCCTCCAGCTCCTTCTGCAGCAGGCGGATGCAGGTGGACTTGCCACAGCCCGTCGGCCCGACCAGGAAGACGAACTCCCCACGGCCGATCTTCACCGTGGCGCGCTCCAGGCCGACCGACCCCCCGTCGTAGACCTTGGTCACGTCCTCGAACTCCACCACGGGCACGGTGGCGCCCTTGACCCGGAGCGGCTTGACGGCAGCCGTGGGGCGGGCGATGTGCGGGCGCTTGCGTGTAGCGATTCCGGCCACGGCTCCTGTTGATATCGGACCGCTGGTGCGTCGCGAGGCAGTGCAAACCTTCCTGCACGTGGCAGGGTTTCTTGCAGAGGCGGCCCGCGCGCGCCGCCCCGCCGGGCTCAGCCCCTCAGACGCCAGCGCCCGAACAGGCCCTCGTCGCTTCGCAGCAGCGTCACCAGCTCCGCCCGCGCCGGCACGGCGAGCGGCCTGCCGGCCACCAGCGTCAGCGCGTCGGCGCCCCCCACGATCACCGGATCGATGCTCAGGAACAACTCGTCGGCCAAGCCCGCGGCCATCAGGTGGCTGTTGAGCGTCGGGCCGCCCTCGCAGAGGATGGAGCGGATCCCGTGCTCGTCGCGCAAGCGGGCCAGCAGCAGCGGCAGGTCGTCGCCCGTGCGCTCGTAGGTCACGTCGGCGACCACGCCCTCGATCTCGCCCTCTGCCGCGGTCGCCACGATCACCGCCGCCCCGGGCTCCTGCAGGATCGGCAGATCGGGCGGCAGCTCCCCGCGGAACGAGACGACCACCGTGATCGGCTCGGGGGCCAGCCCCTCCTGCTCGCGCCTGGCCCGCAGGGCATCGGTCTTGATCGCCTTGCCGTAACGCTCGTCGCGCACGGTGCCCGCGCCCACCAGGATCGCGTCGGCCTGGGTGCGCAGGCTGTGGAACAGCTCCCGGTCGGCCTCGCCGCCCATGCCGCGCGTGCTCCCGCTCACGGCCGCCTTGCCGTCAAGGGTGGCGACCATGTTGAGCGCCACGTAGGGGCGGCCCTCCGGCGCCCGCGAGCCGAGGTCCAGCCCCGAGACGGCGTCGGCGGCCTCGACCTGACCGGGTCGCGGGTAGATGCGGTCCAGAAGCACGCCAGGCAAGGTAGCGTCGCGCCACCCGCCGTAGCCCGGGCCGGCCGCTACCCGAGCGCCACCATCCGCTCGATCGGCACGCGCGCGCGCCTGGCGATCTCCGGGTCGACGGTCACGGCCGGCCCCATGTCGCGCAGGGCGTCGCGCAGCTTGGGCAGCGTGATCATCTTCATGAACTGACAGACCGCGCCCGGGTTGGCGGGCACGAACGTCTTGTTCGGGTTCTCCTGCTCCAGCGGGTGCAGCATTCCGGTCTCGGTGGCCACGATGAAGGTGTCGGCGTCGGACTCCCGGGCGTGGGTGAGCATGCCGCCCGTGGAGAGCATGTGGGTGTTCTCGGCGTCCACGTCGCCGGCGGCCACGTACTCCATCACCGAGGTGGAGCAGCCGCACTCGGGATGGATCAAAAACTCGGCTCCCGGGTTTGCCTCGCGCACCTCCGAGATGTCTGAGGGGCGGATGCCGGCGTGCACGTGGCACTCGCCGGTCCACACGTTCATTCGCCTGCCGGTGACCTTCTCGACGTAGGCCCCGAGGAACATGTCGGGACCGAACAGGATCTCGGTGTCCTCGCCGTGCTCGGCCCGGATGTGCTCGACGACCTGCACGGCGTTGGACGACGTGCAGCAGTAGTCGGTCTCGGCCTTGACCTCTGCGGTGGTGTTCACGTACATGACCGCCACCGCCCCCGGATGCTGGGCCTTCCAGGCTCGTAGCTCCTCAGCGGTAATCGAGTCGGCCAGCGAGCAGCCGGCGTCCAGATCGGGCAGCAGGACGGTCTTGTGCGGCGACAGGATCGCTGCGGTCTCGGCCATGAAGTGCACGCCGCAGAAGGCGATCACCTCACCTTCGGCGTCGGCCGCCTGGCGCGACAGCGCGAGCGAGTCGCCCACGAAGTCGGCCACGTCCTGGACCTCGGGCACCTGGTAGTTGTGGGCCAGGATCACCGCGGAGCGCCGGGCGGCCAGCGCACGGACCTCGTGCTTTAGGGCAGGGATGTCCTCCAGCTCCAGGAGTGCTGGCATCTGCCCCGCCGGGGGCGTGGTCTGAGCCGACATGTTTCGAACCTCTCTCGGTGTCGAAATGAGGCCCGCCGACCTGAGGCCGGGCGAGCGCTTCACAAAATATAGCGCCAGACCGCTGGCCTGGCCGCTATTGGGGGTCGAACAGCAGCGAGAGGTCCAGCGCGGGCGCCGAATGGGTCAGTGCGCCCACCGAGATGTAGTCCACCCCGGTCTCCGCCACCGCGCGGATGGAGTCGGGTCCGATCGCCCCTGACGCCTCCAGCGTGGCCCGGCCGCCGGTGCGTGCGACGGCCTCCCGCATCTCCTCCGGGCCCATGTTGTCCAGCAGGACCCGCTGCACCCCCGCCTCGAGCGCCTCGGCCAGCTCGTCGAGGCTCTCCACCTCCACCTCGACCCACACGCCGTCAGTGGCGCCGGCCAGCCCTCGGCGGACGGCTTCGGCCACGCCGCCGGCCACCCGTACGTGGTTCTCCTTGATCAGGATCGCGTCGTACAGCCCGGCGCGGTGGGACACCCCTCCGCCCGCCACCACCGCGGCCTTCTCCAGCGCCCGCAGGCCGGGCGTGGTCTTGCGCGTGTCCAGGATCCGGGCGCGGGTTCCCTCCACGACGTCGACGAACTCGCGCGTTGCCGTAGCCACGCCGGACAGCCGGCCGAGGAAGTTGAGCGCGACCCGTTCGGCGGAGAGGATGCCCGCCGCCGGGCCCTCCAGCTCGAGCACCGCGTCGCCCGGCGCCACCGAGGCCCCATCGTCTCGGACGACGGTGACCCCGATGCCCACGTCGACGGTCTCGAACACCGTGGCGGCCACCCTCACCCCGGCCAACGTCCCGGGCTGCTTGGCCGACACCGAGCCGCGCGCGCGGGCATCGCCGGGGACCACCGCCGCGCAGGTCAGGTCGCCGGTGCCGACGTCCTCGGCCAGCGCCGCTCGGATGAGCTGCTCGAGGGTCAAGCCCGGGCGGGCGCGGGCACGCGGTCGATCCCCGCGGCGAGGTAGGCGTCGGGCTCGTCGAGGGTCTCCTCGCGCAGCAGCGCCTCGGCCAGCGAGTCGAGCCGCTCGCGCTCGCGCTCGAGCAGGTTGCGCACCTCCTCGTGCGCTTCCTCGATGATCCGGCGCACCTCGGCATCCACCGTGCGCTGGGTGGCCTCGGAGGTCTCGCTCACGCCCGGCAGCAGCGGCCCGTTGCCGTTCTGGGACTCCACGGCCACGAAGCCGATCTCCTCGCTCATCCCCCAGCGACCGACCATCCCGCGTGCGATCTGGGTGGCCTGCTGGATGTCGGACTCCGCCCCGGTGGTCACCGTGCCGAAGGTCAGCTCCTCGGCCACCCGGCCGCCGAGGGCGACCTTGACCTTGCCGCGCAGGTAGCTCTCCTCGTAGTTGAAGACATCGTCGTCGGGGGCCGACATGGTCACGCCCAGAGCCTGCCCGCGCGGGATGATCGACACCTTGCGCACGGGATCGGCGCCCGAGGTGAGCATCCCCACGATCGCGTGGCCGCCCTCGTGGTAGGCGATCCGGCGGCGATCGGACTCGGACTGCACCACGCTGCGCTCGGTTCCGAGCACGATCTTCTCCAGCGCGTCGGTCAGGTCGCCCTGGCGGACGGCGGGGTGCTCCCGGCGGGCGGCGATCAGGGCCGCCTCGTTGACCACGTTGGCCAGGTCGGCGCCCACCATGCCCGGTGTGGCCGAGGCCAGCGCCTCGAGGTCGACCTCCGGGTCCAGCGGCACCGAGCGGGTGTGCACGCGCAGTATCTTGGCCCGGCCGACCTTGTCGGGGGCCTGCACGGCCACCCGGCGGTCGAAGCGCCCGGCCCGCAGCAGGGCCTTGTCCAGGATCTCGGGCCGGTTGGTGGCTCCCAGCACCACCACGCCGTCGCCGGTCTCGAAGCCGTCCATCTCGGTGAGGATCTGGTTCAGCGTCTGCTCGCGCTCGTCGTGCCCGCCGCTGGAGAAGCCTCCGCCGCCCGAGCGCGAGCGCCCGATGGCGTCGAGCTCGTCGATGAAGATGATCGCGGGAGCCGCGTCCTTGGCCTGCTGGAAGAGATCGCGCACCCGCGAGGCGCCGATGCCCACGATCGCCTCGATGAACTCGGACGCCGAGATCGAGAAGAAGGGCACCTCGGCCTCGCCGGCCACCGCCTTGGCCAGCAGCGTCTTGCCCGTCCCCGGCTGACCGGAGAGCAGCACGCCGCGTTGGATCCGGGCGCCGAGCTTCTGGTACTTCTCCGGCCGCTTGAGGAAGTCGACGATCTCGGACAGCTCGTCCTTGGCCTCGTCGATCCCGGCCACGTCGTTGAAGTTCACGCGGGTGTCCTCGCCGCCCTCGGCGCGCCGCGCCTTGGAGCGCCCGAACTGGCCCATCATGCCGCCGCCGCCCGCCTGCTGCGCGGCCCGGCGCAGGAAGAACACCAGCAGGCCGATGATCAGCAGCGTCGGGCCGAAGGAGAAGATCAGCGTCTGCAGGAACGAGCGGGTCTGGGGCGGCTTGGCGTTGACCTTGACGTCGTTGTCCTGCAGCTGCTTGGCCAGCTGGTCGGTGTTGGCGAACGTCGGGACCTCGGTCTCGAAGTGCTCGGCGTCACCCACCTTCTTCTTGAAGTCGCCGGTGACGGTCTCTCCCTTGGAGGAGATCTCCTTCACGTTGCCCTTCTCGATCTGTGAGATGAACGTCGGGGTGTAGGGGACCCGCTCGCGCTTCTCGGGCGGGGCGAAGATCGCCACGAAGAGGTAGTTCAGCGCCAGGAGCGCGACCAGGATGACCGCGAAGCGCCGCCAGGAGAAGGGCAGCATGGGGGTCTTCTGGGGCGGCTTGCCGCGGCCGTCGGGGGCTGGATCGATCTTCCAGCTGGGCCCGGGGGCCTCGGGCGCCTCCGGGCGGGGCGACGGCTGGCGCTGCTGGGACTGGCGCGGGGACGGCGCCCGGGGGACGTTCTGCTCGTCGGCCATCTCCGTAAACTCTAGGCGGTGCCCGACCTGCGCCGCGGGATGGCAGCGCCCGGCGCAGCTTGATGGCAGCGCGGGGTCGGCGCGGGGCCAGCGGTCGCGGCCGGTCAGCCCGCCGGGACCAGGGCGAAGCCACGCCGCGCGGCGGCCGAGCGCAGCTGGCGGTCGAAGCAGGCGAATGAGGCGCAACCGGGTTCGGCCGCCCGCACGGTCTGGGCACTCGCGAGCTGAATGGCGTCGTAGCCGCGCAGCTCGTCGGTCGCGCAGAGCCCGGACGCCTCCTCCAGCATCCGGTCGGTCAGCACCACCACCGCGAACCGCCCCTTCCCGGGCGCTCGCCCGAGCCAGTCCACCTCGAAAGCTCGGACCAGCGCCGCCGTGTCCTCGACGCTCAGCTCCCCCATCCTGTGCTTGCGCCACAGCGCGGCGGGCACCTCGACTCGCGTCAGCGTGGCGACGATCAGCCCGGCGACGGCGCGCACCTCCTCGGCGTGCGGCTCGTCCGCGTAGAGCTTGACGAGCGCCGACGAATCGGCGAACACGCTCAGCGCGGGCCTCTGCCCGCGGACACCAGCTCGGAGAGCTGGGTGCCGTCGCCCGCGGCCGCCCGGGCACGCTCCAGCTCCTCGCTGGTCGGCGGGTCGGGCGCCGCCCCTTCCGGGTTTGCCAGCAGCCCGGCTCGACGCAGGCGCGCGCGTAGCCGTTCCGCCTCGTCACCGCTGAAGTCGGGGTCCACGGCAGCCCGCAGCACCGTCGTAGCAAGGGAGTTGACGCTGGTCCCGCGATCGGCCGCCTCGCGCGCCAGCTCGGCAGCGAGGGACTCCGGAACACGGAGGCTGATCTGCTTCATGCAAGCATGCTAGCAAGCAGGCTCTCGCGACCCGGACTCTCTAGCTCGCCGCCGCCGCCCGCCGCAGCAGCTCGGCGCGAACGAACGGATCCAGGTTCCCCTCCAGCACGCCCTGGGCGTTGCCCACCTCGACGTCGGTGCGGTGATCCTTGACCATGGTGTAGGGCTGCAGCACGTAGGAGCGGATCTGGGAGCCCCAGGCGGCGTCCTGGGCCTCGCCCTTCTCCTTGGCGATCTCCGCGCGACGGCGCTCCTCCTCCAGCTCCACGAGCTTCGAGGTGAGCATGGCCATGGCCGTCTGCTTGTTGGCCCCCTGCGACCGCTCGTTCTGGCACTGGACGACCGTGCCCGAGGGCCTGTGGGTGATGCGCACCGCGGAGTCGGTCTTGTTCACGTGCTGGCCACCGGCACCCGAGGCGCGGTAGGTGTCGATCTGCAGGTCGTCGGGCTCGATCTCGATGGCCCCGGAGCGCTCGAGGAACGGCGCCACCTCGAGTCCCGCAAAGGCGGTGTGACGGCGCGCGGCCGAGTCGAACGGCGAGATCCGCACCAGCCGGTGGACGCCCTTCTCGGCGCTGAACAGGCCGTAGGCGTTCTCCCCCCTGGCCACGAAGGTGGCCGACTTGATGCCGGCCTCCTCCCCGGGCGAGGCCTCGAGCAGCTCGGTCTTCATGCCCCGGCTCTCGGCCCAGCGCATCTCGGTGCGCAGCAGCATCTCGGCCCAGTCCTGCGAATCCGTGCCCCCGGCACCGGCGTTCACGGTGACCACGGCGTCGCCGGCGTCGTAGTCGCCCGAGAACAGCCGCGCCTCTTCGAGCGCTTGGAGGCGGGAATGAATCGAGGCTCGCTGGACGTCCAGCTCGGCGGCGATCGAGTCGTCCTCGGCGGCCATCTCCTCCAGCTCCTCGAGGTCGTCGAGGTCGGCTTCCAGGGAACGGAACCCGTCCAGGCGGCGCTGGACCCGCGAGTGCTCGGAAGAAACCTGGGCGGCGCGGTCCTGGTCGTCCCAGAAGGCCGATTCCCCCATCTCGCGCTCCAGCTCGGCGGCGCGTGCCTCCAGCGAGGGTGGGTCAAAGATAGTC
>JBPCNQ010000064.1:0-6352 GCA_051001095.1 Thermoleophilaceae bacterium | reverse complement strand
ACCCCGACGAGCTGTCGGGTGGCGAGCAGCAGCGCGTCTAGATCGCCCGCGCGTTCGTGAATCACCCGCCGCTGCTGCTGGCCGACGAGCCCACCGGCAACCTGGACCCAGAGACATCCATCGGGATCATGCAGCTGATCTACCGGATCAACCGCACGGGCACCACCGTCGTGGGGGCCACCCACGACAGCGCGATGTTGGACAAGATGCGCCGGCGCGTGATCGAGCTGCGCGAGGGCCGGATCATCCGCGACGAGCTGTCGGGCCTCTACCGCCCGGATGAGTCGACGACCGAGTTCGCCATCCGGCTGCGGGGCGAGTTGGGCGTGGGCCACGAGGGCCACCCCAACTGAGATGGCCCCGAGGGCCCTCACCACCTCACCATGAAGCTCGGCTTCTTCCTCCGCGAGGCCCTGCGCGGCCTCGGGCGCAACTCGGCGCCCGCGTTGGCCGCCCTGCTCACGGTGCTGCTCACCGCGCTGGTGCTGGGCGTGTTCATCCCGATCGTGCAGGCCACCACCGGCACGGCGAACGAGGTGCGAAACCGCGTGGTGGTGGACGCCTACCTCAAGGACGGAGTCACCCCCGCCGAGCGCCAGGAGGTCCGCGGGGCGCTGGAGCGCACCACCAACGTCAAGTCGGTTGCCTACATCTCCAAAGCCGAGGGCCTCGCGCGGGCCAAGGAGAAGAATCCGAAGGCCTTCGCGGACGGCGCCAAGCTGCTCGGTGGCAACCCGCTGCCCGACACCTTCCGGATCGTGCCCGACGATCCGGGACGCGTGAACGCGATCGTCGACCGGCTCGCCCCGCGCGACGCCTCGGGCGAGCGGGTGGCATCCCTGGCCGGCATCGACGAGGTGCGCAACAAGGAGTCCGACACCGACAAGATCCTCTCGGCGACCGGGCTGGTGAAGATCCTCACCGCCGGTCTGGCCGTGCTGCTGATCTTCGCCTCGGTCGCCCTGGTCGCCAACACCATCCGGCTGTCGATATTCGCCCGCCGGCGCGAGGTGGAGGTGATGAAGCTGGTCGGGGCCACCAACTGGTTCATCCGCTGGCCCTTCGTGATCGAGGGCGTGATAGTCGGCTTCATGGGCGGGGTCCTCGCCGTGCTGCTGCTGACGATCGCCAAGGAGACCTTCATCGATCCGCTCCAGGCCCGCTTCGCGCTGCTGGCGGCGCCCAATACGATCGACTTCGGACTGTTGATCGTGGTGCTGATGGTCGCCTGCATGGCCGTGTCGGCCACCGGCAGCGCGCTGACGTTGCGGCGCTTCCTGCGGGTCTGAGTCCCGCCGGGGGCCCAGACCGGCCTCCTCACTACCCTGTACGCGGGCCGCGCGAGCGGCCCTTTGCATGGGCTCTCCTCGCCACATCATCGCCGCGGCCGTCGCGGGCCTCCTGCTGCTCGTGGGCGGCATCTGGCTGGGCGGCCACCCCGAGACATTGCCCGGGTTCGCGCGCAACGGCCTGGTGAGCGACGACCGCGCCCTGCGCTCCGAGCTCGTCGACGACATCAAGGACAACTTCTACAAGCCGGTCAGCGACAGGCAGATCGACGAGAGCTCGCTCAAGGGCATCGTCGCGGGGCTCAACGACCGCTTCTCCAACTACCTCACGCCCAAGGAGACCTCCCAGTTCAAGGAATCCGTGCAGGGCCACTTCGACGGCGTGGGCATGAGCGTGGACCAGGACCGCCGCGGCCTGCGGGTGCTCAACGTGTTCGACGGCTCGCCGGCCAAGAAGGCGGGGATCAAGAAGGGCGACTTCGTGACCGAGGTGAACGGCAAGTCGATCGCCGGCGTATCCAGCAGCGTGGCCACCGCCCGGATCAAGGGTGAGGCGGGCACAAAGGTCCGCCTGCAGATCGTGGACGTGGAGAAGGGCACCACCAAGGGCTACCGGCTGGAGCGCAAGCGGGTCGAGGTGCCCGTGGCCGAGGGGCGAACCGTGAAGAGCGGGGGCAGGACCTACGGAGTGGTCAAGCTCCAGGGCTTCAGCGACGGCGCGCACGGACTGCTGCGCCGGCAGGTCGACAAGGTGCGAAAGCAGGGTGCCGGGGGCATCGTGCTCGACCTGCGCGGCAACGGTGGCGGTCTGCTGAGCGAGGGGGTGCTGGTGGCATCCATATTCATCGACAAGGGCCTGATCACCTACACCAAGGGCCGTACCTCCCCCCGCCGCAACTTCGATGCGGATGGCGGCGCTATTCCCAAGAGGGTGCCGGTCGTGGTCCTCGTGGACCGGGGCAGCGCCTCGGCGTCGGAGATCGTGACCGGGGCGCTGCGCGACACCAAGCGCGCGACCGTGGTGGGCACCCGCACGTTCGGCAAGGGAGTGTTCCAGCAGGTGCTGCCCCTCTCCAACGGGGGAGTGCTGGACGTAACCGTGGGCGAGTATTTCCTGCCCGGGGGCACGAACATCAACGGCAGGGGCATCCAGCCCGCCGTCAAGGCGTCGGACGATCCCGACACCAAGCGCGACGAGGCCCTGCCCAAGGCCCTCGAAGTCCTCTCCAAGAAGTGAGCCCCCGGGCGCCGGGGCGCCCGGCGCGGCTCGACTTTCCGCTGGTCGCCGTGCTCAGCCGTCGCGGGCGGTTCCTGGTGGCCGAGCCACTGTTCGGCCCGGGCGGCTCCCGCGTGGAGGTGGATGGGGGCGGCGGATCGGACGGCGACCTGGTGCTGGTGGGGGCCGGCCCCCCGGGCGGCTCGCGGCGGCAGGGCAAAGGCACCCCGGCCGGCTCACGCCGGCAGGGCACAGACAAGAGCGGCGCGCGGGTGCTGCGCCGGCTGGGCAAGCCCTCCGTCGCGCGCGACGTGCTCGAGGGGCTCATGCTCGACCGCGGCCTGCGACGGCAGTTTCCCCGACGGGTCGAGGAGGAGGCCGGCCAGGCAGGGCCCGACGGCGGGCATGACCGCGTCGACCTGCGCGATCTGGCCACCTTCACCATCGATCCCCCCGACGCGCGTGACTTCGACGATGCGGTCTCCGCAGAGGGCATCGACGATGGCGTGGTGCGCGTGTGGGTCCACATCGCCGACGTGTGCGCGCACGTGGCGCCCGGCGGGGCGATCGAGGCCGAGGCCTTCCGCCGCGGGACCAGCACCTACGTGCCCGGCACTGTGGAGCCGATGCTTCCCGAGGCCCTGTCCACCCGCGCGTGCTCTCTGCGACCGGGGGAGGACAAGCTGGCCGTGACGGTGGAGATGGACGTGGCCGGCACCGATGTGCGCCGGGTCCGCTTCCTGCGCACGCTCATCCGCAGCGACAAGCGGCTCACCTACGCCGATGTCGACGACGTCTTCACCGGCGCGGCGACGGCCGAAGCCTCCTGGGCCGCCCCGCTCGCGGCGGCGCGCGAGGTGGCCGGCGCCCTGGCCGCCAAGCGGCGGCGGGCCGGTGCCCTGGAGGTGAGCTCCAAGGAGCCCTCGTTCCTGTTCGACGACGAGGGCAACGTGGCCGGCGTGGAGTACGAGGAGCAGACCGAGTCCCACACGGTGATCGAGCACCTGACGATCCTGGCTAACGAGCAGGTGGCAGGCTATCTGGCCGATCGCAAGCTGCCCACCCTGTATCGCGTGCACGAGAAGCCCGATCCCCAGAAAGTCGAGCGGATGATCGATCAGCTGGCGTCCCTGGACGTGCCCACGCCGCCGGTGCCCGAGAGCATGAGCCCCCAGCAGGCCGCCGACGTGGCCGCCGAGGCCTCACGCCCGGCAGCCGCCGAGGCGCGGCGCAGCGGGCGGGGGGCGACCGAGGTCGGATCGCTGGTGCTGCGCTCGCTCAAGCAGGCCTACTACTCGCCCCGCAACCTGGGTCACGCCGGCCTGGCCAGCGGGCGCTACTGCCACTTCACCTCACCGATCCGGCGCTACCCCGACCTGGTGGCCCACCGCGCCCTGCTGGCCGGGCTGGGGCTGGGAGAGCCGGCCCCGAAGGCCTCGGAGATGGAGGAGGCCGGCACCGAGGCGAGCGCGCGCGAGCGCGAGGCGATGAAGATCGAACGCGGCGCCGACGACGTGTGCCTGGCCTTCTTGCTGGAGCGCCTGCTGCACGACGAAGGGGGCGGCGATACGCCGGAGTTCGACGGGGAGGTGGTCGGACTGGTGGCCAAGGGCGCCTTCATCCGCTTCGGCGAGCACGGCTTCGAGGGCTTTCTGCCCGTTCGCCGGCTGGACGGCTGGCATGAGCTCAACGAGGTCGGGACCGCGCTCGAGTCCGAACGGGGCGTGGTGCGGATGGGGGACCCGATCCGCGTGACCGTGGAGCGCATCGAAGCCCCGCGCGGGCGCGTGGATCTCTCTCCCGCCGCCTGACGCAGGCGTTCTGGCGGCCATGCCGTCGGGCGATCGCCACAATGAAGGAATGGCCAAGAAGGGCAAGCGCAAGGCGGCGGCGGGCGACATCGCCACGAACCGCCAGGCCTCCTACCGCTACCACCTGCTCGAGAGGTGGGAGGCGGGCATGGAGCTGCAGGGCTCGGAGGTCAAGTCCATGCGCAACGGCGGCGTACAGATCAAGGACGCCTACGCCAGCATCGACGGCGACGAGGTGTGGCTGCGCAACATGCACGTGGCGCCCTACGGCCCGGCCGCCCGCGACGGCCACGAGCCCGAGCGCCCGCGAAAGCTGCTGCTTCACCGCCGCGAGATCGAGCGGCTGATCGGGTCGGTGGCCCAGAAGGGCCTGACGCTCGTGCCCACGCGCGTGTACTTCAAGGACGGCCGGGCGAAGGTGGAGATCGCACTGGGCCGCGGCAAGGACCACGTGGACAAGCGCCGTGCCCTGAAGGCCAAGGACCAGCGCCGCGAGATCCAGCGCGCGCTTGCCGAGCACGGCTGATAACGCCGGAGAAGACGATCAGCCGGCTGGCCGGCGCTGAGCTGGCGGGGTGCTACACGTCGCCGAAGTCGCGCGCGATGTGGGTGGCGTCCATGCCGAGGGCCAGAAGGGCAGCCAATCCGAGGTAGACACCGGCCACCAGCCAGCGCGTGCGGGCGGGCACGCGGTGGTACTCCTGCTCAGCCGGGTTCTTGCGGGCCTTCCAGCGGCGCCACGTCTCCAGCCCGCCCATCAACAGCACCAGCAGCATGATCGGGTTCGGGTAGAGGATCGTCACCACGACCAGGAGCGCGAAGCCCGCGAACCAGAGCTTGGGCGAGAGGGCAGCCATGGCCCGCCCGCCGTCCAGCGGCAGCACGGGCAGCAGGTTGAAGAGGTTCAGGAAGAAGCCGACGAAGGCCAGCGCCTTGAAGAGCTCGTTGCCGGTCAGCGTGTAGAGCCCGAGCACGGCCAGCGCGCCGAGCGAGCCCACGATCGGCCCGGCCAGGCCCACGCGGGCCTCCGCCGCGGCGTCCTTGGGCATCTCCTTCATGGCCACCAGCGCGCCCAGGAAGGGGATGAACATCGGCGCGCTGGCCTTGATGCCCTCGCGGCGCAGCTGCAGTACGTGGCCCATCTCGTGCACGAAGAGCAGGAGCACGAACCCAACTCCGAACTTCCACCCCCAGATCAGGGCGTAGGCGCCGATCGAGACGAGCATCGTTCCCGAGGTGGTCAGGATCTTCAGCTTGGGAAGCAGCAGGAGCAGCCCCTTGCCCTTGGCGCCTAACTTGAGCACCAGCAGGGCGATGGCGCCCAGCGCGGTGCCGGCGCGCTTCCAGGCCGGCGGCCTGTCGTCGGGCTCGGGGCCGGGTCTGACGTAGGGAGCCTGGGGGTGGGTGAGGGGAGTGCCGGGGTTCTCCATCGCCCTTCTGATTCTGGCAGGGCGGCCTGTGGCGCTCCCGCCGTGTGTCAGGCCGTCGTGCGCACGCGCCGCCACGTCCCGGCGAAGCGCTAGAATCTCCAGCGCACCCGCTTCTTGCCCCGGACGGCCAGGTAGCTGTCCGAGTTGCCGCGCAGGTCGCCCTTTACCCTCCAGCCGCCCCAGGAGAAGCGGCGGACCGGGCCCGTGGGCGTCATGCCCAGGGCCTTGCGGTGGGCGCCTCTGGCCACCACGCGCGCGCCGTTGCAGGATCCGTTGAGGACCCGGATCGAACTCAGGTTCACGCCCTCGTAGCGGCTGCCCGCGTAGGGGTTGACGACCGGCTGGCAGGACTTGTAGGACGCGGCTCCCGCGGCCGGCGGGGCCAGGAGGCAGGCGCACGCGGCGACGAGGAGCAGGAGCAGGGTCTTGCGGGAGGGAAGCATGGGCCATCGATACCCAGGCGCTGCGCCAATCAAGCCCCAACGCCTTGACCGATCGGTATCCTCAAAGGTGCTTCTACGGGGACGACAGGCTTCGACGTGGACGAACCGTGGGGGCAGTTGCGAGCCGAGGTCGCCGGTAGGCCTCGTAAAACAACCGGCAAAA
>JBPCNQ010000063.1:0-2961 GCA_051001095.1 Thermoleophilaceae bacterium | reverse complement strand
GCGTCGCGGGGCAGCAGCTCGCGCTGCAGGCTCTCCATGAGCGGGCGTACGAGCTCCACGGGCTGATCGGTCACCGCGCTGACCATCGCGCTGGCCGGCGGCGTGAGCGACACACCCAGCTCGAGCGCCATGCGCCCGACGCCCATGGACTCCGCGATCTGCCTGACGATCTGGCCGTAGCTGACCACGTCCGGCCCGCAGATGTCCAGCGAGCGGCCCGCGGCGCCGGCGACCCGCGGGGTCCGCGCCAGGTACTCGATGGCGTCGCGCTCGGCTATCGGCTGGGTGCGGTTGCGGCGCCACCCGGGCAGGGGAAGCAGCCGCAGGCGCTCCACCAGCCGCACGAGCATCCGGAACGAGGAGGACCGCGCGCCGATCAGGATCGAGGCGCGCAGGGCGGTGGCCGAGGGAGCCGACTCCAGCAGGATCTCCTCGACCTCGACCCGCGAGGCGATGTGCGGTGAGAGAGGGCCGTCGCTGGGGGCCATACCGCCCAGGTAGGCGATCCGTTCCACGCCGGCCTCCCGGGCCGCGGTGGCGAAGTTCTCGGCGGCGCGCCGGTCACGGCCCGAGAAGTCGGCGTCTTGCGCGGCCTCCATGGAGTGCACCAGGTAGTAGGCCGTATCGACCCCCACGAGCGCCTCGCGGATCCCCCGGCCACTGAGCAGATCGCCGCCGGCCACCTCGACGCCGGGGCGCGGGGCCAGCCTCGAAGGGTCGCGGGCCAGCGCCCGGACGGGCCGACCCTCTCGCCCGAGGCGCTCGACCAGTCGGCCTCCGACGTATCCCGTCGCTCCCGTGACCAGCTCCATGCGGCCTCTACGTGCCGGCGACGGCAAAGGTTCGGGACTTCGCCCCCCGGGATTGTCCGGAAGGAGCGGGGGGATAGACAAACACCCTGCAATTTGAGGATAATTGGAAAATCACGGGATTTGCGGGAATGCGGACGACGGGCCCCGGGAGGCTGGTGCAGGATGCCCCTACCGCAAAGCAGCGAGACCGGGAGGACGTTGGACCGTATGGCAAAGGGCAAGAAGAAGCGTGTGACCTGCGAGGAGTGCTTCTTTCACCAGAACATGCTCTGTGCGCTCGACCTGGACGAGCCGTGCACCACCTTCCGCCCGGCCGAGCGAAACCTGGCTCCCGAACGCCAGCTCTCCTTCACCTTCCGCTCCGAGCGCACCCGCTCCGCATACGCGTTCCCCCAGCCACAGGGGGGGTAGAGTCGGTCGATGCGCCTCACGGTCCTCGGCAAGTCGCCGTCGTGGCAGGACGCGGGAGGCGCCTGCTCCGGGTACCTGGTGGAGGAGGACGACACGACGGTCCTGATCGACTGCGGGAACGGGGTGTTCTCCAAGCTGCGGGAGCACATCGACTACGTCGACGTGGACGCGGTGGTCATCTCGCACCTCCACGCCGACCACTTCCTGGACCTGATCCCTTACGCCTACGCGCTGTCCTACGCACCCCGCCAGCAGCCCGTCCCGGTGCCGCCCTGGCCCGGTACGGACGATCCCGCCCGGCCGCGGCTGATCGCGCCGCCGGGGGCGAGGGAGTTCTTTCGCAACGTGACCGGCAACTGGGGCCCGCCCGAGCTGATCGAGACGGCCTTTCGCCTCGAGGAGTACGAGGAGAAGTCCACTCCCCAAGTGGGGCCCCTCACCTTCTGCTTCGGCGAGGTCCCCCACTTCATCGAGACCTTCGCCATCAACGTGTGCTCCAGCGAGGGCAGCGGACGCCTTTCCTACAGCGCGGACTCGAGCCCGTCGGAGGAGCTCGTGGACTTCGTCGAGGGCGCCGACCTGCTGGTCATCGAAGCCACGCTGCCCCGGCCCGAGCAATCCGGCACGCGCGGGCACTTGACGCCGGAGGAGGCGGGCGAGCATGCGCGCGCGGCCGGCGTGGGCCGGGTGGTCCTCACCCACATCTCCGACGAGCTCGACTGGACGTGGGCGCGCAAGC
Source organism: Thermoleophilaceae bacterium (assembly GCA_051001095.1). GTDB lineage: Bacteria > Actinomycetota > Thermoleophilia > Solirubrobacterales > Thermoleophilaceae > JAAYBF01. The sequence continues at coordinate 999 of JBPCNQ010000063.1, read as the reverse complement.
AGGCCGAGGCGGCGTTCGGACGGTCGGTGGAGCTGGCGCGGGAGGGGTCCCGGTACCAGCTCTGACCCGGGCCCGCCGACGTGGGTATGACGGTCAAGGCGCCCCGCGCCGGGATTCGCCCCTCCCTCGGTTTGACCGCACGCCGCCGGATACGCTGACTGCGTGAACTCCGAGCGCGACCTGTTCGCGAACTTCGAGCGGATGCGGCGGGAGATCGACGAGCTGTTCGGCGACGTGTTCGAGCGCACCGGCATCCGCGGGCGCGGGTTCTCCCCGCCGGTCGACGTCTACTACACCGACGATCCCCCGCGGGCGGTGGTCAAGGCCGACCTGGCCGGCGTCCTGATAGACGACGTGGCCCTGGAGATCCGCGGGCGCCATCTCTTGATCTCGGGTGAACGCCGGGCCGAGCAGGCCGAGGGGCACCTCTTCCAGCAGATAGAGATCGAGCACGGGCCCTTCCGGCGCAGTGTCGAGCTGGGATCCGACGTGGTGGCCGAGCAGGCCCGGGCCGCCTACGAGGACGGCATGCTCGTGGTCGAGGTGCCGCTGGTCCGGCACGAGCAGTCCAACCGCCGGGTGCCCATCGAAGAGGGCCGCGAGTGAGCATCGAGATCCCGGCCGCGGAGGGCGAGGCCCGGGACGTGGAGATCGGCAGCGGGCTGCCTGCCGCGCTGCCGGTGCTTCCGCTCAAGGACAGTGTCCCCTTCCCCGAGACGCTCACGCCGCTGGCCGTCGGCCAGGAGCGCTCGATAGAGCTGGTCAACGACGTGCTGGGCGGCAACCGGATGCTGGTCATGGCCGCGTCGCGGTCCGGCGACATCGAGAGCCCGTCCCCCGAGGAGCTCTACGACGTCGGCGTGGCCGGCACGGTGGCCCGGATGATCAAGGTGCCCGACGGCACGCTGCGGATACTGGTGCACGGCGCCCAGCGGGTGAAGATCGGCCCCTACACCCAGACCGATCCCTACCTGGTGGCGGAGATCTCCCAGATTCCCG
>JBPCNQ010000062.1:0-14463 GCA_051001095.1 Thermoleophilaceae bacterium | reverse complement strand
GCCGCGATCCAGGGGCCGCGCACCTCGAGCTCGCCGGTGGCCTCGCCGTCCCAATCGACCTCGGAGCCGTCGTCGGCGACGATCCGGGCCTCGACCAGCGGGCAGACGCGGCCCGCGCTGTCGCGGTAGGCCCAGGCCTCCTGTTCCTCCACATCCTTGGGCGGCCGCGCGATCGTGCCCAGCGGGCTCATCTCGGTCATCCCCCAGGCCTGCTCGATGTAGACGCCGTGGCGCTCCTGCCACGCCTTCATCAGGGACAGCGGCACCGCCGAGCCACCGCAGGCGACCTTGCGCAGGCTGGACAGATCGACCTCGTTCTCGTCCGCGTGGCGCAACAGGTCCATGAAGACCGTGGGCACACCGCCGGCGAGCGTGACCTGCTCGGACTCGATCAGGGCCGCCAGCGGCTCGGCCTGCAGGTAGGGGCCGGGCATGACCAGGTCCGCGCCCACCAACCCCGCGGTGTGGGCGAGGCCCCACGCGTTGGCGTGGAACATGGGGACGATCGGAAGCACACGGTCGACCGAGCTGGTGCCGATCGACTCGGCCATCGCCGCGCCGACCGCGTGCAGCACGATCGACCGGTGCGAGTAGAGCACGCCCTTGGGGTTGCCGGTCGTGCCGCTGGTGTAGCAGAGTCCGGCGGCCTGACTCTCCTCCAGGTCGGGATAGTCAAAGCCGGGGTCCTGGGAGGCCAGCAGCTCCTCGTAGCCGATCGCGTTGGGCAGCGACCCCGCGTTCCCGTCGCCCATCACGATGAAGTGGCGAACGGTCTTCAGCTGGGACGCGATCGGCTCCAGCGCCTCCACCAGCGAGGCGTCAACGATCACCACCTGGTCCTCGGCGTGGTTGGCGATGTAGACCAGTTGCTCGGCGAACAGCCGGATGTTCAGCGTGTGCAGCACCGCGCCCATGGCGGGCACCGCGGTGTAGGCCTCCAGGTGCTCCTGGGAGTTCCAGGCAAAGGTGGCCACCCGGTCTCCGGCCTTCACCCCGAGCGAGGCCAGTCCCGCGCTTAGGCGCTCGGAGCGCTCCACCACCTCCGCGTAGCTGGCGCGAGTGGTCTCGCCCGGCCGAGCACCGGACCAGGATCTCAGCGTCACCACCTCCGAGTCGCCGTAGATCCGGCGCATCCGGTCCAGGATGTGGCCCGTGGTCAACGGGAAGTCCTGCATGGCTCCGTACAGGGTCAAGCGGCCCTCCTCTCCTCGGTCCCTACCGTAGTACCCGCCGCCGGGGTCGATGACACCGAAGGTCAGACCCGGGCCACGGCCTCCGCATGCTCGGGGGCCACCACGCCGAGCCTGTGGCTCAGCGCCAGGGCCAGCGCCGCCATGGCGATCAGCACACCGCCGTACACCAGCGCCGTCTCGCGGAGACCGACCTGGGTCACCGCGATCCCCGCCACCAGCGCCGGGCCGCTGAAAGCCAGGTAGGCGACCACCAGGACGGAGGAGACCATCTCGCCGCGACGGTCGGCAGGAGCAAGCTGGGTGAGCACCCGGAACACGCCGGCGAACGCGGGGCCGAAGCCCAGGCCGCAGATCGTCGCCCCGGCCAGGAAGAGCAGGCTCGACTCCGCCACGATCGCGGTCAGCGCCACGGAGACGCCCGCGATGAGGGCCACGAGTCCACCCCGGGTAGCGGCCCGCGGGTCGAGGTCGCGGATGACCACCGACATCACCGCGCTGACCCCCGCCATGACGAAGATCGGCAACGCCCCGACCAGGTGCGACCCGGCACCCAGGATCTCGGAGGTGATCGAGGGGCCGAGCGAGAGCACCAGGCCGCCGAGCGCCCACGTGGCCGCGAGGCTCGGGAGGGCAGCGGCGAACATCGGCCGTAGGTGCACGGGCACGCCCGCCCGCGGCCGCAGGGTGGTCTTCCACCGGCCGTTTGACTCGACCGTCTCGGGCACGGCAGCCGCGAGCGCAAGCGCGGCCGCGAAGGCTCCCAGCAAGAGCCAGAACACGAGCCGTGTGGGGTAAGGCGCGTGGTCCACCAGCAAGCCGGTCATCAGAGCCCCCACGGCCAGCCCCGACATCGGAGCCACCGCCCCCACCAGGCCTCCGAGCCAGGGACGCGAGCGGGGCTGGAGATCGAGCAGCGCGGCGCTGATCGAGCCCATGGCGACCCCCGTCGCCACGCCCTGGAGAGCGCGAGCGGCCAGCAGCCAGCCCACCCCCGTCGCTTCGGCGAAGGCCAGCATGGCCACGATCTCCACCAGCAGCCCGACGATCAGCGTCGGGCGCCGGCCCGCGTGATCTGACACCGACCCGGACACCAGCAACGCGCCCAGCAGGGCGAACGCGTAGACCGCGAAGACCGCCGTCAGGGTGAGGGCCGAGAAGTCCCACTGGCCCTGGTAGACGACGTACAACGGCGACGGCGCGCTGGATGCGAACAGCAGCAGCGACAGGGTCGCGGCCAGCATCCAGAAGGAGGTCGTTCGGCTAAGCGTCACTTACTGATGGTTAGCAGGGCCGTCGCTTGGCTTGGGACCAGACGGGTAAGGGGCGGCCCATGGACACCCCGCTCGAACCCGGCGAGACCATTGTCAAGGAAGGCCGCGCGAACCTCATGCGCGGGGCCGAAGTGGTCGGCGGGCGCTTGTGCCTGACCGACCGCAGGCTGGTCTTCGAATCCCACGCGCTGAACGTACAGCGCGGGCCCGCGCTGGTCGCGCTGTCCGATGTCGCGGGCCTGGACAAGGTGTGGACCCGCGTGTTCGGGCTGATCCCACTCACGCCCAACGGGCTGGCCGTGCGCAGCTCCGACGGGCAGGAGTTGCGCTTCGTAGTCAGCGGCCGGTCGAAGTGGACCGACGCGATCGAGGCGGCGGCCAGCGGGAGGAGCGGAGCCGATCGGTGATCGGCGAGCACCGCAGGACTCTCAGTCATCCCCGGCCGCGTACTGCACGATCGACTTGTCGATCAGCCACTCCACCGGCGCCCTGTCGTCCGTGTAGACGCTTCCACCTGTGAGCGGCGAGCCGATGCTGTCCACGGCCTCGTTCGCGGTGGGCCGGACGCCCGCCGGGAGCCGCGCGGTCATCTCACGAAGGTGGCGCGCGGAGACCCGCGAACGGCCGGCCACCATCAGCGTGTTGGTGTCCTCGATCGGGTCACGCACGACGCTCGGGAAGGCCTTCTGCATGCCCGCGGTGAGCGCCTTCTCCAGGCCGTCGTCGCCCGCGGGGTGGCCCACGTTGACGATCACCACGCCGCCTGGCGCCAGGCGGTCGCGGCAAAGCTTGAAGAACTCCTTGGTCGTCAGGTAGAAGGGGATGTAGGGCTGGCGGTAGGCGTCGACCATCAGGACGTCGTAGCGCCCATCGGTCCGCTCGAGCCAGGGGCGAGCGTCCTCGTGGTGCATGTGCAGCCGGGGATTGTGCATGTCGAAGAAGCGGCGGCCGATGCCTGAGAGCTCGGAGTCCAGCTCTACGCCGTCGATGCGCGTGGAGGGAAAGAAGCGCCCGTAGGCGCGGGCCGTCGTGCCGGCCGCGTTGCCCAGGATCGCCATGCGCCGGGGGGCGCGGTTCAGCGATGTGAAGGGCAGCACCAGCGCGCCGTCCCAGTAGTCGCCGGTGAGCACCGTGCCGGGCTCATACAGGGAGTGCTGCGCCTGGCCCTCGTTGAGCTCGAGCACGCGCGAGCCGTCGACGCGCTGGATCACGCGCGCGTACTGGTACTGCGTGTCGGCCTCATAGATCACCCGGCCGTCGTCGGTCTGCGCCTTCAGCGTGCCGACCGGCAGCGCCATCAGCACGGCGATCGCGGCGGGCGCCAGCGCCCAGCGCTTCAGGGGGCGCAGGCCCGTCACCGCCACCAGCGCAATGGCCAGCGCGAAGATGAGGAAGGTGCGGCGCGTGCCCACCGCCGGGATCAGCAGCAGGGCCGAGAGCAGCGTGCCCACCAGGCTCCCGGCCGTGGACAGCGCGTAGAGCCGCCCGGCCACCTCGCCCGCCTCCTCCACCTTGTTCACCGCCAGCCGGATCGCCCAGGGCGACACCGCCCCCAGCAACAGCACCGGCACGGCGATCAGCGCCAGGACGCCGATCAACGACCCGAGGAAGGCGCCGGCCGAGATCGAGTCCAGCGCGCTGACCGCAAGGTTCAACAGCGGGTCCGCCACGAAGGGCACCGCGGCCAGCAGCAGCGCGGCCGCCAGCGACAGCAGGCACAGCCCGCGCATGTGCGGGTGGCGATCAGCGAAGCGGCCACCCAGCCAGTAGCCGACGGACAGCGCCACCAGCACCACGCCGATGGTGTTGGCCCACACGATCGTGGACGCCCCGAAGTACGGCGAGAGCAGGCGGACGGCGGCGATCTCGGCCCCCAGTGACCCGGTGCCCACCGTGAAGACCAGCAGGGGAAGCGGCGGCATCGCCGCCGGACCCTAGTCCTCGTATACCTCGAAGTCCTTCTTACGCGCGCCGCACACGGGGCAGAACCAGTCGTCGGGGATGTCGTCGAACGCGGTCCCCGCGGGAATGCCGCCATCCGGATCGCCCTCCGCGGGGTCGTAGACGTAGCCGCAGGAGACGCAGATCCACTGCTGGGGAGTTGTGGCGGTGTCGCCCACGGACGGGGAATCTAGCGCGCTCGTCGCGTGGAGTACGCTCGCCTCCGTGTCCGGCGAGAGGCCAGGACCCGGGGAGCAGCTCAACGCGGGCGAGGCCACGCCGCCACGCCGCTCGGCGTCGCTGATCCTGCTGCGCGACTCCTCCGGCGGTCCCGAGGTGCTGCTCGTGCAGCGCAATCCCGAGCAGCAGTTCATGGGCGGCGCGTGGGTCTTCCCGGGGGGCGCCGCGGGCGAGGAGGACAGCGACGAGCGCGCAACCGCCGTCCGCGAGCTCGAGGAGGAGGCCGGCGTGCGCCTGGAGGGCGATGCGGAGCTGGCGCGCTACTCGCGCTGGATCACGCCGGCCCAGGTGAAGCGCCGCTTCGACACCCACTTCTTCGTGGCGCGGTCCCCCGACGCCGCCGAGGTCGTTGTGGACCGCAGCGAGTGCGTGGACTTCCGCTGGATCCGTCCCGCCGACGCGCTGACGGCGGGCGAGCGCGACGAGCTGCTGCTGGTCTTTCCCACGATCAAGCACCTCGAGCAGCTCGCCGAGCACGCGAGCGTGGACGACGCGATGCAGGACGCCCGCAGCCGCAGGGTCCTGCCGGTCGAGCCAAAGGTGCTCACCGACGGCGGGGTCGCCCGGGTGGTGCTGCCGGGAGAGTCCGGCTACGACTGACGGACCCGGCATCCATGCCGGAGCCCTAAACGCCTGGCGCCGGCCGACGTCGGACCGCTGACTACCCTCACGGGATGTCTGGGTCGGTACAGCTCGGCTTGGTGCTGGCGCTGCTATGCGCCTTCACCTCCACCCTGGGCTTTCTCTACAAGCACCGGGGGGCGGTGGAGTCGCCGCCCATAGAGCTGCGCCGCCCGGTAGCCAGCTCGCTCGCCCTGTTCAAGTCACGCTGGTGGCTGCTGGGGATAACCGTCGCCCTCGGCTCGTGGGCCCTGCACGTCGGGGCGCTCGCCCTCGCGCCCATCTCACTGGTCCAGACGGTGATCGCCGGGGGCCTCGTGATGCTCACCGTGGTGGCCGACCGCATATTCGGCTTCGCCGTGACCCGGCGCGAGTGGATCGGCGTGGCGCTCACGGCCGCCGGCCTGGCCTTCCTGGCGGCCACGATGAAGGGAACGGCGGACTCCGCCCACAGCGACTACGGGTCGGCCGTTCTGATCATCTACATCGTCGGCCTCAGCGTGATCGGCCTGGCTTCTGCCGCCGCCGCCGGCGCGCGGGCCAAGGCCCACGGAGCCACCCTGCTCGCTGTCTCGGCCGGCCTTATCTGGGGAGCCTCCGACGTGTCGATCAAGGCACTCAGCGGCCACTCCGGCGAGGGGGTGCCGGCCCTGCTCACCAACCCGCTGGCGCTGATGATCCTCGTGGCGTCGCTGGTGGGCCTCGCCATCTCGGCGCGTAGCCTCCAGGTCGGCAGAGCGGTGCCGGTGATCGCGGTCACCAGCGCCGCGGCCAACGTGACCACCATCACCGCCGGCCCACTGGTCTTCGGCGAGCCGCTGCCCGATGATCCCGGCGCGCTCGCGCTGCGCGTGCTGGCCTTCGCGCTGGTGATCGCTGCGGCGTCGCTCACCCCACCGCCCATCCCCGCGATCGAGCCCGAGCCCGCCTAGCACCACCGGTGCCCCATGCTCAAGCTGGTGCTCCCCGGAGACCGGCTTGCGGGCCCGCGATGAGCTGACAAGCCCGCAGCGGCTCCTGCCGCAGCGCCGGGGCGCCATCGCCTGGGCGAAAGCGCCCAGCACCGATCCGACTGGCCTGGGCCCGGTTTCCTTGGATGGGCCGCCTCACGGACGAGATGGCTCTTTCCCACAGCCATCGAAAGGCAGAGATGAGATCACGATGTCTAGTCGCGGCCGCCGTGACGGTCACGGCACTGGCCGCACCGTCGGCAGCCTCGGCCGCCGAGGAGCTCGCGGCCGTCACCAACTCGAACAAGGTGCTCACGTTCGCCTCGGACTCCCCGGGCAACCTCGACAGCGCGTTCCCGATCGCCGGCCTCCCGTCGGGCGAGAAGATCGTGGGCATCGACACCCGCCCGGCGACCGGCCAGCTCTACGCCCTGGGCAAGAGCGGGCGCATCTACGTGCTTGATCCTTCGTCGGGTGCCAGCCGCGCAGTCACCGGCCCCATCAGCCCTGTGCCCTCGGGCTCGTACTTCGGCTTCAACTTCAACCCGACCGTCGACCGAATCCGGATCACCAGCGACACGCGCCAGAACCTGCGCGTGGACCCCGATACGGGCGCCACGGCCGTGGACACCCCGCTCGCCTACGCGCCCGGCCAGGGCGCCGGGGCCACCCCGCAGGTAGGGGGCGTGGCCTACACCAACCCGGTGCCCACCGCGACCACCACCGAGCAGTACGGGCTCGAGGGCGCGCGCAACTCGCTCGTGCTCGTCAACCCGCCCAACTCGGGCACGCTGAGCACCCGCGGCAACGGCCTGGGCCAAGAGCTCAACGGCCCGTCGGGCTTCGACATCAGCGCCAGCAACGTGGGCTGGTCGTCGTACAAGGTCAACAACGCCGGTGCGGTGAACCTCTACCGCCTGGACCTGGGCGCCGGCACCGCGCGCAACGCAACGTCGCAGGCCGGGATCGGCACCCGTGCGGCGGCCGACGACACCATCGCCATCGCGTCGCTCGGCTCGGTGTCAGACGACAAGTCGGCTCCGAAGATCGTTGCCGACGTGCCCACGAGCGCCAGCCGGGTGAACCTCTCGCGCGGACGCTCGTTCTTCGCCACGGTGGGGCTGAACGAGTCCGGTCGCGTCCAGGTCGACATGCGCGTGGGCAGCCGACTGGTGGCCCAGGGCAAGGGTGAGATCTTCACCCGCGCCGGTGCAGTGAAGATCCGCATCAAGGCGACCAGCGCCGGCCAGTCGATCCTCAAGCGCAAGTACCGCAAGGCCACGATCAAGTTCTCCGCGCGCGACCGCGCGGGGAACCTCAAGAAGAACTCGGCCAAGTCGTTCACTCTGCGATAGGCCGAGTTGTCATCCCAACGGCGAGGGGCGTCCTGCGGGGCGCCCCTCGCGATCTCGAGGCGCCTCAGGCCTTAGCGGTGGCCAGGGTCGCGTCTTGGCCGGCCAGGCGAAGCAAGGTCAGCTCCTCGAGGGCGTACTCGATCAGCCTCTCGAGGTCGGGCATCGTGTCGTAGTCGCCGATCATCGACAGCGCCGCGCAGCCGTTGTAGCTCATCATCGCGATGGCCAGCCGCTGGTCCGGGGCCAGGAAGGCCACCGGCACGAGCTCCACCATCTCGCGCCCCAGCATGTACAGCGGGATCTGCGGGCCCGGGACGTTGGTGGTCAGCAGGTTGTAGATGCGGGTGGAGAAGTGCAGCCGCGAGGCCTGGGCGAAGATCGTCGGCGGCGCGAAGTCCTCGAGGCCGGAGATCACCTCGGCGCCCAGCGCCTGCTTGGACTCCTTTAGGCCGCGCATCGACTCCACCACCAGCCGGTATCGCTCGACCGGATCCTCCACGTAGGTGGGCAGGCGCCCGATCATGATCGTGATGTGGTTGCCCGAGTCGGACTCGGCGCCCTCGGCGCGGATGGAGACCGGCACTGCCGAGCGCAGCTCCAGCCCCTCGGTGGGCACGCCGCGTGAGCGCAGCCAGCGGTGCAGCACTCCCGAGACCACGGTCAGGAAGACGTCGTTGACGGTCCCACCCAGCTGGGACTTGACCTCCTTTAGGTCCGCGAGCGGGACCCGCACCCAGCTCAGTCGGCGATGGGGTCCCATCGGGCCGTTCAGCGGGGTCTGGGGGGCGCTGACCACGGTGTTCTTGGCCACCTCGCCCAAGCCCGATGCGATCGCCCGCGCCTGGGCGGCCGTCTTCGCCGGGCTCGTGAGCGCCGACACGGCCCGTCGGGCCAGGCCGACGGGAGCGCCGGCCAAGTCGGTCATGCCGCGCGCGGTCACGCTCACGTCGCCCGGCTCGGGCTGCGGCGCCCACGGTCGCTTCGGCCCGGGCACCTCGGTGCCCTCGCGCCGGAGGTCGAAGATCACCGCGGTCAGGTCGGCGCCCGATACTCCGTCCACCAGCGAATGGTGGGTCTTGTTGATCAGAGCGAAACGACCGTCCTGCAGGCCCTCGACCAGCCACATCTCCCACAGCGGCTTGGACCGGTCCAGGCGCTGGGAGAAGATCCTCCCCGCGAGCAGCCGCAGCTGGTCCACCGAGCCGGGTGCCGGCAACGCGGTGTGGCGGACGTGGTAGCCCAGATTGAAGGTGGCGTCGTCCACCCACAACGGCCGGCCCATCTCCAAGCGTGGGAAAGAGAGCTTCTGGCGGTAGCGGGGTACGAGGTGCAGCCTCGCCTCGATGTGCTCGGCCACCTCGCGGGACTCGGGAGCCGGGCCTTCGAAGTGCAGCACGCTGCCGATGTGCATGTGCGAGCCCTCGCGCTCCTGCGCGAGGAAGGAGGCGTCCACCGAGCTCAGGCGATCCATGTGCCTCGACATCAGTGACGAACCTACACGTGACAGATAGGCTCCGCGCAGTGAGCGCCGAGACCACTACACCGCCCCTGGCGCCCGCTCCGTCCCCCGCGGACGTGCAGCCGACGAGCAACGAGACGCTCGACCGCGTACTCACCGGCTCCGTGACGGTACTGCCGTTCGCAGGCCTGGGTCTGGCCGCCTGGCAGCTGTGGGGCAACGCCCTGCACTGGCACGACCTCGTGGTGTTCTTCCTCGTCTACTTCGCCTGTGGAATCGGGATCACCGTGGGCTTTCACCGCCTGTTCACCCACCGCGCCTTTGTGGCCAAGCCGTGGGTGCGCGGCGTACTGGCCGCTTTGGGATCGGCCGCCATCGAGGGCCCGATCATCGCCTGGGTGGCCGACCACCGCAAGCACCACGCCTTCTCCGACCAGCACGGGGATCCGCACAGCCCGCACGTCGATCACGGCCACGGCCTGCGTGGCGCCCTCCGGGGCCTGTGGCACGCCCACTGGGGGTGGCTGTTCATCCACACCCAGCGCGGGAGCAAGGAGCGCTACGCCCGCGACCTGATCGAGGATCCCGTCGTCTCGTTCGTGAACCGGACCTTCGTGCTGTGGGTGGCGCTCGGCCTGCTCGTGCCGTTCCTGCTGGGCTGGCTGATCGGGGGCACGCTGCTCGCGGCCTTCACCGGCCTGCTGTGGGGCGGCTTGATCCGGATGCTCGTGCTCCACCACATGACCTACAGCATCAACTCGCTGTGCCACTTCTTCGGCCGCCGTGCCTATGAGACCGAGGACCACTCGCGCAACCTGGCCTGGCTGGCGCCCTTCACCTTCGGCGAGGCCTGGCACAACAACCACCATGCCTTCCCCACCTCGGCCGAGCATGGCCAGCGCTGGTGGCAGCTCGACATCTCGGCGCTGATCATCCGGGGGCTGGAGAAGGCCGGGGTGGCCTGGGACGTCAAGCGGGTCTCCCGCGATCGCCAGCGCGCCCGGGCCGGCGCCGCGGCCTGACCCTGTGAACCTCGAGGAGGCCTACCAGCAGCAGCTGAGCCACTGGCGCGCCTCCCTGTCGAGCGGCGCGCACCGGATCGGCTGGAAGATCGGCTTTAACCCGCCCGCCGTGCAGGAGAAGCTGGGACTGGCCGAGCCGGTGGTCGGCCACCTGACCTCGGCGACGCTGCTGGGCGCGGACGGCTCGCACTCCCTCGCGGGCGCCGAGAATGCCTTGGCCGAACCGGAGATCGCGATCGAGATCGGGCGCGACCACGCAATCGCCGGCCTGGCGCCGGCGATCGAGATCGTGGACATACCCGCGCCCCCCGACGGCCCGGATCAGGTCGGCGACGTGGTGGCCGCCAACGTCTTTCACCGCGCGGTGGCGATCGGCTCCTCCAAGCAGATGGAGTCGGCCGAGGGGATCGAGGCCAACCTGAGCGTCAACGGGCAGGTCACGCGAACGGCCGACGCGGCGTCGGTGGACCTGCGCGGCATGGTGGAGCTGGTCGCGCGGGTGCTGGAGGCCGCCGGCGAGCGGCTCGAGGCCGGCGACCGGATCATCGCCGGCGCGCTGGCCCCGCCGCCGGAGATCGGCCCCGGCGACGGCCTGGTGCTGGACCTGGGGGCGATCGGGACGATCGAGGTGTCGCTGACGCACTGAGGTGACGGGGGCGAGGCCAGGCCGGCGGTGCAACTCAAACAGCAGCTGTACGCGGATCCAGCAGGTCCTGAGGATCGTCAACCACGACCGTGTCGACCATCTTGTCCCAGAGCTCTTGGTTCTTGGCGTCCCACAGAGGCCACAGGTAGATGATGTAGATGGTGAATGCCGCGAGGAAGCCGATCACGATCTTGGCCGGGAACTCGCGAACGAACATCTTGCCCCAACTCGCCGCCCTGCCGTCCCCCACCTTGATCACCCGCGTGTGCATCAGCTGCTTCGCCGGGGTCTGACCGCGGCCCAAGATGATGAGCGTCCAGATCAGCCAGCCGATCCCGAGCGTCACGATCGCGAGTGCCGTGTCCAGCAGCAGGCCAACGAGCCGCTTGCCCACCGAAGCCAACGGCGCGGAGCCGGTCGCATCCTGCATCGGGCTCCTGACGACCGCAGAGCTGAGGGACTCCGGGTTCGGTCTCCCTGGCTGACGGGGCGACTGGGGACCGGGAGATGCTTCCACGTGATGCTCTCTCTCGTCGGAAGTTCGGTGTACGACCAGGGCCAAGGTAGCCCACGACCCGGAGATCGGCAATCCCGGACCCGTTTACGAACGGGCCCGTCCCCAACGGCGTGTGACCAGCCGGTACACGGCCCACCCGGGTGGCGGCTTGCGCCTGACCCGGAAGCGCGACCCCGGAGAAGAGCAGCGCCGCGCAGTAGCCGACCGGACACGTACTCTGCTCTGATGAAGGCACTCGTGACTGGAGCCACCGGCTTCGTAGGCGGCCGGCTGGCCCGGCAACTGATGCAGCGCGGCACCGACGTGCGCGCGCTGGTCCGTAACCGCGATCGGGCGTCCGACCTCCAGAAGGACGGCGCCGAGCTGCACGAGGGCGACGTGACCGACGCCGACTCGCTGCGCGGCGCCGGCGAGGGCATCGACGTGGCCTACTACCTGGTCCACGGCATGGGCCGCGGCTCTGATGGCGGCTTCGAGGAGCGCGAGCGCCAGTCCGCGCGCAACTTCGCCCGGACGGCGCGCGAGGAGGGCGTGGAGCGGGTCGTGTACCTGGGCGGACTGGGCGAGGATCCGGGCTCCAAGCACCTGCGCAGCCGCAACGAGACCGGTGAGGTACTGGGGCAAGAAGGACCGCCGCTGACCTACTTCCGCGCCTCGATGGTGGTCGGCGCCCAGAGCGCGTCCTACCTCATGCTCCGCCACCTCGTGCAGCGCCTGCCGGTGATGATCGCGCCGTCGTGGTTGAAGACCCGCACCCAGCCGATCGCCGTCGAGGATGTACTGGCCTACCTGACCGAGGCGCCCGACATCGAGGAGGCCGCCGGCCGCGAGGTGCAGATCGGCTGTCCCGACGTGGTCTCCTACTCCGAGATGCTCGACAGGATGGCCCACGCCCTGGACCGCACGCCCCGGCCCAAGCTGCCGGTGCCGCTGCTCACTCCCTGGCTGTCATCCCAGTGGATCGGCCTGGTCACCCCGGTGGACGCCGGCGTGGCCAAGCCGCTGATCGAGGGACTGTCGACCGAGACCGTGGTCACCGATCGCTCCGGTGGCGAGCTGTTCGACGTGGAGCCGATGGGAATCGATGACGCCCTGCGCAGCGCCATAGCCGAAGAGCAGGGCGACAAGGTGGGCTGAGAGCCTCGATGCGGTGCTCCCCCGACCAACGGTCGGGCTGCGCTCCTCCCGCTAGTACCCTGTCTCTCGCCACGGGCTGTGGCGCAGCCTGGTAGCGCGCTCCGTTCGGGTCGGAGAGGTCCCCAGTTCAAATCTGGGCAGCCCGATGTTCGCTCGCCGGGGTCGTTACGCCGCCACGGCGTTGTAGTAGCGCACGGCCAGCCCGGTGAGCAGCGTCTCGAAGCACGCCTCGGCGGTCAGCCCGTTCTCGTCGGCGTAGACACGGATGCCGGCGCGCTCGATCGTCTCGCTCTGGGCGATCACGTCATCGACCAGGTCCGGATGCTCGTCGCAGAAGAACGCGCCCATCGAGTAGAGCCCCGAGTCGGTCAGCGACTCCAGGAAGTCGCTCTCGGCGCCGGCGCTCGCGTCTGCTCCCATGGCCAGGGCAGAGTACCTTCCCCGCGTGGCCTCCCGCGATCACATCGTCGCCTGGCTGGACGACCTGCTCGACGCCGGCTCCTTTACCGACGTCACCCCCAACGGGCTCCAGGTGCCCGGAGCGCAGGCCGTGGAGGTGGTGGTCACCGCGGTCTCCCCTGGGCTCGAGCTGTTCGAGCAGGCGGCGCGCGAGGGAGCCCAGATGGTGCTGTGCCACCACGGGCTGCTGGGCGACTTTCACCCCGACCACGTCACGCCGCTGGTCAAGGCGCGGCTGAAGGCGCTGTTTGACGCCGACATGTCGCTCGTGGCCTACCACCTGCCGCTCGACGCCCACGAGCAGGTGGGCAACAACGCGCTGGTCTGCGAGCGCCTGGGGCTCGAGCGCGCCGAGCGCTTCGGCTCCCACAAGGGCCGCCCGCTGGGGTTCGTCGGGCGCTCGGAGGAGGGAATCACCGTCGAAGAGCTGCGGCGGCGCTGCACCGAGGCCTTCGGACGGGAGCCCTTCGGGTGGTGGCACGGTCCCGATCCGGTGCACAGCCTGGGGATCGTGTCGGGCGGCGGCGCATCGTTGCTGGGTGAGGCGATCGCGGCCGGCCTCGATGGCTTCCTGACCGGGGAGCCCGCCGAGCACGCCATGCTCGAGGCACGCGAGGCGGGCGTGCACTTCATCGCCGGCGGCCACTACGGCACGGAGACGTTCGGGGTTCTGCGCCTGGGCGACCTGATCGCGGACGAGTTCGACGTGGAGCACCGCTTCATCGACGTGCCGAACCCGGTGTAGCCCACAGCCGAGCCGGGCCGGGCCCTCAATCGAGGTCGAAGGCGGCTCGCATGGCCGCGCCCAGGGCGTGCTCCTGATGGTCGAGGAGGAGGCCGATCCGGGCTCCCATGACTCGGGTCGGGATCGTGGTGATGTTCTCGCAGCTGACCACCGACGGTCCCTCCAAGCCGTTGGCCGCGCCGACGGGCACCTCGGTCGAGAGCCCGCGGATCGTAGTGGTGATCGGTGCGACGGTCACCGTTCCCAGGTAGGGCCTCACGACTTCGCGCGTGAGGACCAGCATCGGCCGGCTCTTGTCGAGCTGCGCGATATGGATCGGCCGCATCAGCCCAGGTCGACGTGAAGGCCGGCGACATGGTCGGCCAGTCCTGCCAGCCCCCGATCGGGGCCGGTGCGGGCGAGAATCCGGGCGTCGCCCTCGGCGGCCACACGCCGGCGCTCGCGCTCCAGCGCCCGGCTGACCACCGCCGCTCGGCTGCGCTCGTCGCCCGAGCCCACGATCTCGTCGACGAAGTCCACGAGATCGTCTGGCAGGCGGACGGCTATCTGCTTGCTCATCCCAATATGGTACCAATTAGCATCCCGGCCACGTCCCACGGAGCGCCTGAACAGACCCAGAGGTCCGGCACCAGGGCACCACGGAGCCGTAACATCCGCTTTCCAGGCTGACTTCAAGGAGGAGAGCGAAGGATGGAAGCAGGCACGGCCGCCCCGTCGGGCACCGGCTCGAAGACAATGGGTGACCTGGTGGCGGTCGCCGCCCGCAAGCACGGCGCCAATCCCGCGCTGCGTCACAAGGTCGGCGAGGACTGGGTCGACGTGAGCTACTCCGAGCTGGACGGGGTGGTCGGCGAGGTCGGTCGCGGCCTGATCGACCTCGACGTACAGGCCGGCGCCAAGGTGGCCA
>JBPCNQ010000061.1:0-2779 GCA_051001095.1 Thermoleophilaceae bacterium | reverse complement strand
AGCTGCTGTTCGCCTGGCGCGTGTGCACGCACGTGAGGTCCAACGCGATCGTGCTGGCGCAGGACCTGGGTACCGTCGGGATCGGGGCCGGCCAGATGAGCAGGGTGGACTCGGTGCGGATCGCCGTGGACAAGGCGGCCGCGGCCGGCCTCTCGCTGGACGGGGCGGCCATGGCCTCGGATGCGTTCTTCCCCTTCGCCGACGGCGCCCAGCTGGCCATCGATGCGGGCGTCACGGCGATCATCCAGCCGGGCGGCTCGCAGCGCGATCCGGAGGTGGTCGAGGCCTGCGACGCGGCCGGCGTGGCGATGGTGTTCACCTCGCGCCGGCATTTCCGGCACTGAGCCACATCGATCTCCGGCGCCAGGGCCTCGCGGTAGCGTCGGGGTTCGCGTGGTTGACGGGACCGGCCGACTCGAGATCGTCACCAGGCTTAGGGCTGCCGGGTGTGTCTTCGCCGAGGACGAGGCGGGGTTGCTCATCGCCGCGGCACCGACGGAGGCCGACCTCGCCGCCATGGTGGACCGGCGAGCCACCGGCCTGCCCCTCGAGCACGTCCTCGGATGGGCGGACTTCTGCGGCCTGCGGATAGCCGTGGATCCCGGGGTCTTCGTGCCCCGCCACCGCACCGAGCTCCTCGTCCGCGAGGCCGTCGCCCTCGCCCGCTTGGCCGCCAGCCCCCGAGCTGTGGTCGTCGACCTCTGCTGCGGCTCGGGCGCGGTGGGCGCGGCGGTGGCCGCGGCCCTGGACCGGGTCGAGCTCTACGCCGCCGACATCGACCCCGGCGCGGTGCGGTGCGCGCGCCGCAACATCGTCCCCGGTGGTGGTCGGGTGCTCGAAGGTGACCTCTACGAGCCGCTGCCCCCTACGCTGCGGGGCCGCGTCGACGTCCTGGTCGCCAACGCACCCTACGTACCCACCGACTCGATCGGACTGATGCCTCGTGAGGCCCGCCTACACGAGCCCCGGGTCGCGCTTCACGGTGGCATCGACGGGCTCGACGTCCAGCGGCGGGTGGCCGTGACGGCGCCACTATGGCTGGCACCGGGCGGCCACGTGCTGATCGAGACGAGCGAGCGTCAAGCGCCGCAGACCGCCGAGACCGTCGCCGCTGCCGGGCTGGTTGCGCGGGTGGCCAGTTGCGAAGAGCTGGACGCCACGGTCGTCATCGGAACCCGGCCAGCCCTCCCCGCCGATAGCCCCGGGGGGAATTGAACCCCCGTCTGCGGCGTGAAAAGCCGCTGTCCTGACCATTAGACGACGGGGCCTGGCGACGGAGAAGTGTACGCCTGTGTGGGTGGGGGAGGGCTTGGCGGTGTCGCCCATGGGCCGCCTGGGACTCGAACCCAGAACCTCGGGATTAACTTGCCGCACCGGCTTTCACCGGCCCCGTCCCGGCGGGACGAGTTGCGGTCTGGACCATCTCTTCGCCCTCGACTCAGACGTTAGGGCGGGCAGCGTATGGCCTCTGAGGGCTCTCCCGATACGGGGTTGCCTGCTGATGACCCAATCCTGAGGATTGTCACGCTTTGGTACCTCAGGCTCTCAGGGCGTCCCAGCAAATAGCTGCCGACTGACCAGCGGTTTCCCTACTGGCGCTCCTTTTTGTGTTGAAGTCCCTCGCTCTACCGATTGAGCTAACGGCCCAAGCGCGGGAGTGTACGCCTGCGACTCAGGCTGCGGCCGCGGTGTCCCGCTCGGCGTCATAGCCGCCGCACGAGGCCCCGAACACCAGCAGGCTGACCACCAGCCCCGCGATGTGGCTGGCCGCGAGGCCGACCAATCCGCCGGCGACGCCGCCGGCGAGCGCCGCAAAGAGCGCCAGTCCCGCGGGCAGGGACAGGATGCGCGCCGTCAGGATCGAGCAGATGATCCACGCGAGCGGACCGGTCGCGAAGCCGTAGTCCTTGAAGAAGTCCCCAGGCAGAGGGAGCGCCACGAGAGCGGCGAACAGGGCCGCGACCAGCACGGCTTGGACCGCCAGGGAGCGCAGGAACAAGCCACGGTTCACGGATGGGATGGTAGGGCGCGGTCGAGGCGGGATGCTTGCCGCGGCCCGATGGGCGGTGCTGGGCTCGAACCAGCGACCCCGTGCTTGTAAGGCACGTGCTCTACCAACTGAGCTAACCGCCCCACGCTACTCCACCACGTCGCTCGCGCACGGACCAGCCCGCTGCCGCGATTCTGCCAACTCAGCCCCGCTCGGCCTCGGCCGCCGCCTTCTCCGCCGCATCGAGCTGGCGCTCGATCAAATCCAGGCCCGAGCTCCAGAACCCCGGGTCGGTCAGGTCGACGCCCACGATGGCGCCCAGCTCCTCCGGCGGCATCGAGCCGCCGGCGCGCAGCAGCTCGAGGTAGGAGGGCGTGAAGCTCTCGCCCTCCTCCTCGAAGCGGCGGTAGACCGACAGCGCCAGCAGGTGCCCGTAGGCGTAGGCGTACACGTAGCCCGGCGTATCCACGAAGTGCGGCACATACGACCACCACGACCCGTAGGCCGACGACGGCTCCACCGAGTCGCCCAGCAGGTCGGCCTGGGTCTCCGACCACGCGAGGCCGAAAGCCTCGGGCGACAGCTCCCCGGTCGAACGCCGCTCGGTGTGGATCCGGTGCTCGAAACGGTTCATCGCGATCTGGCGAAAGACCGCCGCCACGGCGCCGTCCAGCGACTCGGCCAGCAGCGACAGCCGCGCCGCCGCGTCGGGCGCGTCGGCCAGCAGCCGCTCCAGCACGATCGTCTCCCCGAAGATCGAGGCGGTCTCGGCCACGGTCAGCGGCGTGG
>JBPCNQ010000060.1:0-18618 GCA_051001095.1 Thermoleophilaceae bacterium | reverse complement strand
GGCCGGCGGTGCGCGCGATCGCGTTGTTCACGCCGCTGGCCGTGCCCGCGTTGGCCTCGTCGGCCGAGGCGAGGACCGCCGCGGTGAGCGGCGCCACGGTCATGGCTAGCCCAACGCCGAACACCAGGAGCGGGGGCAGCAGGTCGGTGACGTAGTGCACATCGGCGCCCACCGTGGTCAGCAGACCGAGCCCGATGGCGGCCACCAGCGGGCCAAGCCCCATCAGCAGGCGAGGCCCGTAGCGGTCAGCCAGCGCGCCGAAGCGGGATGAAGTGAGGAACATGATGATCGTGACCGGCAGCGAGGACAATCCGGCCTCCACGGCGTTGTAGCCCGCGACCTGCTGGAGGTAGATCACCAGGAAGAAGAACAGCAGCGACAGCCCGGCGTACATGGCCAGCGTCTGCAGGTTGCCCACCGCGAAGTTGCGGTTGCCAAACAGCTCGAGCGGCAGCATCGGGTGCTCGGTGCGACGCTCGTGGGCGACGAAGCCGGCCAGCAACACCACGGAGGCGATCAGGGGCAGTGCCACGGCCAGATCAGCCAGACCCGCGTCGGGCGCGCGCACCAGGCCGAAGGTCAGGGCGGCCAGGCCAAGAGCACAAAGCGCCCCACCTGCGACGTCGATGCGCGACCTTCCCCCCTCGCCCCGGCTCTCGGGGACCACCCCGACGATCAGCAACACCGTGGCCAGGACCAGCGGCACGTTGAGGGCGAAGATCCACCGCCACGACGTCGAGTCGACCAGCTGGCCTCCGATCAGCGGACCCAGGACCACCCCGATCGCCGACCACGCGGTCCACGAGCCGACCGCCTTCCCGCGCTCGTCGCGGGGGAACACGGCCACGATCAGCGCGAGCGCCGCCGGCGTCAGCAGCGCGCCGCTCACTCCCTGGAGCGCGCGGGCGAGGACGAGCAACTCGACGGTCGGCGCCACCGCGCACAGAAGCGACGTCAACCCGAACCCGATCGCCCCGGCGAAGAAGACGCGGCGCTCGCCCAGGACGTCGCCCAAGGAGCCGCCGACGAGGATCAGCGAGGCCAGCGTGACCAGGTAGCCGTTGGCCACCCACTGCTGGCCCGCGAAGCCGCCCCCGAGGTCGGCCCTGATGGCCGGCAGGGCGACGTTGACCGCGGTCGAGTCGACCGTCACCACCGCCGAGCCCATGATGCACGCCACGAGCACCAAGCGCTTGCGCGCAGCGGTCAATTTCTCCTCGGCATGGGCCGAGTATGGCGGTGGCCCTCAAGTCCACCGCGGGAGCGACCGATAGGAACGCCAGAGCGACTCTCGGCCCGGGCATTCGCCCGAACCCGGCGTCTCTCGAACTCCCTCCCGCCGGACGGAACGGCCGGTCTCCAACGAGGCCGGCCGTTTCTATTGGTGACCCGCCATGGACGGCGGGCCAGCCCAGGGCATCTGGTGACCCGCCAGGACGGCGGGTCAGCCCAGGGCATCCCTCTTAGGCGCCCTCGATCTCGGAGATCGGCCGCGGGTCGGGACCCACGTACTTCGCCGTGGGCCGGATCAAGCGGGCCTCGCGCTTCTGCTCCAGGATGTGAGCGGCCCAGCAGCCCACGCGTGCGGAGGCGAACATCGGGGTGAACATGTTGGGGGGCACCTCGGCGAAGTCGAGCACCACCGCGGACCAGAACTCGACGTTGGTGGCCAGCACCCGGTCAGGCTTGCGGGCCTTGAGCTCGGCCAGCGCAGCCTTCTCGAGCGCCTCGGCGGCCTCCAGGCGCGGGGCGCCAAGCTCACGCGCCGTCTCGCGCAGCACCCGGGCGCGCGGATCCTCGGCCCGGTACACCCGGTGGCCGAAGCCCATCAGCCGCTCACCGGAGTCCAGCGCGTCCCTGACCCAGGCCTCGGCGTCACCGCACTCCTCGACGCCGTCGAGCATGGACAGCACCCGTGACGGCGCACCGCCGTGCAGCGGTCCCGACAGGGCCCCCACGGCTCCCGAGAGGGCGGCGGCCACGTCGGCGCCCGTGGACGTGATCACGCGGGCGGTGAAGGTGGAGGCGTTCATGCCGTGCTCGGCGGCGGAGATCCAGTAGGCGTCGATGGCCTTGGCATGATCCGGGTTGGCCTCCCCGTGCCAGCGGATGAGGAACCGCTCGGGAATCGACTTGGCCTTGTCGACCTCGGTCTGGGGCACCGGCGGCTGGCCGATGCCGCGAGCGGACTGGGCCACGAAGGAGAGGCCCATGACCGAGACCTGGGCCAGCTGCTCGCGCGCCGTCTCGTCGTCGATATCGATCACCGGCTTAAGGCCCCACTGGGAACCGAGCACGGCCAGCGACGCCTGAAGGTCGGTACGGGGATCGCCCGAGCGCACGGTCAGCCCATGGGGGACGGCCGGCGGCAGCCCCTTCTCGAAGGTCCCGTCCACCAGCAGGCCCCACACCTTCTCGAAGGGCACGTTGCCGACGAGATCCTCGATGTCGATCCCCCGGTAGCGCAGCGAGCCGCCTTCCCTGTCCGGCTCGGCGATCTCGGTCGCGAAGGCGACCACGCCCTCGAGACCCGACTGAACCTCTGCCTCCGCTACCTCGGCCATGCAGCCTCCTCCGACGAGATCGGGTGAGGTTCAGAGACTAGCCCTAGGGTGTTTGCGCATGGAGATCCGAGCCCACAGCGTGGACCGCTACCTCGAGGAGATTCGCCCACCGCGAGGGCCGGTCATGGCCGAGATGGAGGGTCTCGCCGAGCGGGAGGGCGTGCCCATCGTGGCCTGGGAGACCGGCCGGCTACTGGCCTCCCTCGCCCGCTCGCTGGATCCGCGCGTCCTGGAGGTGGGGACAGCGATCGGCTACTCGGCCCTGCACATGGCCGAGGTGCTCGACCGAGGGCGCATCACCTCGCTGGAGCGCGATCCCGCCCGGATCGGCCAGGCGCGTTCCTACCTGCAGCGCGCCAATGTGGAGGAGAAGGTGGAAGTCGTCGAGGGCGACGCGCTGGAGACCATTGCCGGGCTACGCGGCCCCTTCGACCTGCTGTTCCTCGATGCGACCAAGGGGGAGTACCGCGAGTACCTGCGCCGCGCCGAGACGCTGCTCGCCCCCCGGGCGCTGCTCGTGGTGGACAACGTGCTGATGTCCGGGCAGGTGGCCGAGCCCGAGGCGGGTGGGCGGTGGGGCCCCGACGCCGTGGCCGCCCAGCGTGACTTCAACGAGGAGCTCCTGGCCAGCGAGGACTGGTTGGCGTCGGTCCTGGCGGTGGGCGACGGCGTGCTGGTGGCCAGCCGGACGCAGCGGTAGCTTCGACTCTGGTGCGCGACCGCGTCGGAGTCCTCCTGCTGCTGTTTGGGCCAGCTGGCTCTCGGCGGGCTGATGGCGCTGGCTCCGGGCACGTTCTTTCTACCTCGCGCTCGGGGTGGTCTCGGTGATGGCTTGGCGGCGGCCGTCCTGGCGCCTTCCCGTGCTCGCGCTCGCGTTCGCCCAGTATGCGCTGCACGCCGTCAACCACCTGCTCGACATCGGCGAAGCCCACCCGGAGCGGCTCGAGCCGGCGAACTTCGTCTCGATCGCGCTGACCACGGCGCTGCTGGCCTGGATGGTGTGGCGGACCATGAGAGAGGAGCACACATACGGCTGGGCACCCCGCTACGCCAGCTGGCGCGAGGGCTTGGCGCGGGGGCTGGACTAGGCCTTCGCGTTGCCGGGGGCCTGCGGGCCCGGTCCGGGCACACCGGAGGCCGGCGACTCGACGGTGGGACGGTCCTGGGGCCGGGACGTGGTCGCCGGTGTCACCGGAGCCGGGCCGGGGCCGGCCTGATCGCCGTCGATGGTCTCGCCGTCGACGGCGACATTCTCCTCGGTGGAGACGTCGGCTTCCTCGGCCTCCGGCGGCTCGCGGTCGACCGGAGGCGAGATGCGCTCGGAGGCGTCATCGGCCACGCCCAGCACGTCGTCGGCCAGTTGGCGCATCTCCTCGAGCAGGCGCTGGCGCTCATCCCAGCTCGCTTTGTAGTCCGCGTCGAGCTCGCGAACCCTCGCTTCCGCCTCGCTGACCGTGATCTCGGACTCGCGCTCGGCGCGCTGTAGGCGGCCTTCGGCCTGCGAGCGGGATCGCGACGTGATGTCGTCGGCCGCCTCGTGGGCGCGCTGCAGGATGGCCGAGGTCTCCTGGCCGACCTCCTCCAGGGCGCGCTTGACCGCCGCGTCGCGGGGCGCCTGCTCCTCCAGGCGCTCGACGAGCGCGGCGACCTCATCGCGCCACGAGTCGACCGCCGCCCGGTCGTAGCCGCGCATCGCCGGCGGGAACTCCTTGGTGCGGATGCCGTCGGCCGCGCTGCGCTTGCGCTGGCGGCGTGAGGGTTGGGGCTCTTGGGGGCCGGTGAAGGGTTCTTGGGCCATGCCCGCAGTATTGCTCAGCCAGAGGAGCGAGGCCCGATCAGCGGGAGGAGCGAGGGCGAGCACCGCACCGAGAGCCTCACCCAAACGATCCGATGGCCGCCACGAAGACGCCCGTGGACAGGAATATCAGGGCGATGCCCACGATCTGCAGGGTCTTCGAGGGGATGGCGTAGCCGGCGAACGAGATGAGCACCCCCACCCCGAAGAGCACGTAGAACATCTTCAGCAGCCGCTGAAGGTCGTCGGGGCCGTCCTGGGTGAGGCCTTGGGCGAGAAGCGTCAGCAAGCAGCGTGGACGCTATAGCGCCGGGGCCTCGTATCCTCGGTTGATGGTCAGCGAGCTCCAGTCCATCGAGGAGACGCGCGCGGGCCTCGCAGAAGCCGGCTACCTGGCCGACGACTCGGCCGCGCTGGTCTCCTACCTGGCCGGGCGAATGGGCAAGCCGGTGCTGGTGGAGGGCCCGGCCGGCGTGGGCAAGACCGAGCTGGCCAAGGCGCTCGCGCGCTGCACGGGGCGCAAGCTGGTGCGGCTCCAGTGCTACGAGGGCCTGGACGAGGCCAAGGCCCTGTACGAGTGGAACTACCGCAAGCAATTGCTCCGGATCCAGGTCGAGGCCTCCGACGCGGGCTGGCAGGAGGTCAAGGACGACATCTTCGGCGAGGAGTTCCTGCTTCCCCGCCCACTGCTGGCCGCCATCTCCGCGGAGGAGCCGGTGGTGCTCCTGATCGACGAGATCGACAAGACCGACCAGGAGTTCGAGGCGATGCTGCTCGAGGTGCTGTCGGACTTCCAGGTGTCGATCCCCGAGTTGGGTGTGGTCGAGGCCAGGAGCCGGCCGCTGGTGCTGCTCACCTCCAACAACTCGCGCGAGCTGACCGAGGCGCTCAAGCGCCGCTGCCTGTACCTGTGGCTCGACTACCCCGAAGTGGAGCGCGAGCTGGAGATAGTGCGCCTGCACGCACCCGAGCTGTCCGAGGACATGGCGCGCAAGCTCGTGGAGGTGGTGCAGATGGTTCGCAACCTGGACCTCAAGAAGCCGCCCTCGATCGCCGAGTCGATCGACTGGGCACGCGCGCTGCTGCTCCTGGGAGCGCAGGACATCGACTCGGAGATGCTCAAGAGCACGATGAGCATCATCGTCAAGCACCGCACCGACATGGACCTGGTGGCCGAGCGCGTGGGGGTGAAGCTCGCCGATGGGCTCATCGGTTCCCGGGCGAACGGCTAACCCCCGGCTCTACCGGGGCACCGGCGGCTCGGCCGGGCCACCGGGGATGGCCCCGCGGCTGCTGGAGCTCGCGGACGAGCTGCGTACCGAGGGAATGGCCGTGGGCACCTCGGAGCTGCTCGACTGCTTTCAGGCGCTCGAGGCAGTGTCGTGGACCGACCGGGCGGGGTTCCGCGAGGCGCTGTCGGCCACCCTGGCCAAGTCACAGGAGGACCGTCGCGTGCTTGAGCTCGTGTTCGACCGCTTCTTCTTCCGCGCCGCCGAACGCGAGGCGGTGGAGCAGGGAGTGCGCGAGGAGAACGCCCGTGCGGCGTCCGACGCCGGCGAGCGGATGGACATGGACGAGCTGCGCGAGGCGATCCGCTCGGCGCTGGCGTCGCCGGACTCCTCCGACGGCGAGATGCGCGACCTGGCCCGGCTGGCCATCGCCGCCTTCGGCCGCCAGGGCGAGGGCTCGGGGGTGATCGGGGTCGACGTGCAGCGCATACGCCGCACGCTGGGGCTGAAAGGGGAGTCCCGCCAGGCCGAAGAACTGGCCCAGCCCGATCCGGAGGCCGTTCCGCGCGAGGCGCTGCGCGAGTTCGAGCGCCACGTGCGCCGCGAGCTGGAGCGGGCGCTGATCGAGCGCACGCAGTCATTGCCTCCTGCCCGCCCGCTCAACGAGCTGGACCGCGCCCTGCCCACCGGGGCCGCCCGGGACCTCGCGGACGTGCACCGGGTCGTGGCCCAGCTGCGCCGGCGCCTGGCCACCCAGGGGCGCCAGAGCCGTGGGCGCTCGCGCACGTCGGTGGTCGACGTGCGGGCGACCATGCGCCAGTCGCTCTCCACGGGCGGCGTGCCGGTGGACCTGCGCTACCGCCCCAAGCGGCCACGCCGGCCCGAGCTGTTCGTGCTCTGTGACGTCTCCACCTCGGTGACCAGCGCGTCGGTGTTCTTCCTGTCGATGCTGCATGCCCTGCACGACTCGTTTCGCAAGCTGCGCTCGTTCGTGTTCGTCGAGCGGGTGTCGGAGGTGAGCGAGGTGTTCGCGCGCGAGCGCTCCTTCGAGGCGGTGTCGCGGGCCATCGGCAGCGACGCCGGGGTCGCGGACGTGTCGGGCTACACCGACTACGGACGGGTATGGGTGGAGTTCCTGGACCTGGTGATCGATGACCTCGATCCGCGCTCCACGGTGATCGTGCTGGGTGACGCGCGCACCAACGGGCGCGAGCCCCACGCGGCCGTGTTCGCCCACCTCTCAGAGAGGGCCGGGCGCACCTTCTGGATGAACCCCGAGCCCAAGCTGTACTGGAACTACGGGGACTCGGTGATGGCCGCCTATGAGCCCTACTGCGACGGGGTGTTCGAGTGCTGGACGACCAAGCAGCTCGAGGGGTTCGTGGACGCGATCGCGGAGCTGGGGCCGGTAAGGGCGCGGTAGGCCTCCCCCGGGAAGGGCTACAGGGACCGCAGCAGATGCCGATACTCCCCCGAGTGGCCTCCCACCAACGCCCGAGACGCGGGTCGAACCCGGTTCACACCGCTGCCGCCGGGGCTGACGCCGCCGAGGAGCAGGGCCGTCGCGTCGACACCCAGATGGCCCGCCTGGCCGCGGTTGCCGACCTCGGCCAGCAGGCCCTGGAGGGGATCGATCTGGCCCGGCTCCTGGACAAGGCTGTGACGCTCGTGGTGGACAGCCTGGCGCTGGAATTCTGCCAGGTCTGGGAGCTCCTGCCGGCCGGCGACATGCTGCGGCTGCGCGCCGGCTCGGGTTGGGACCCCGAGATGATCGGCACACTGACGGTGCCGTTGGATCCGCTCTCCCAGCCGGGCTACACGATGAAGGCCGCCGATCGGGTGCTGGTGCTGGACGTCAAGCTCGAGTCACGATTCGTGCCACCCGGGTTCTTGACCGAGCAGGGGGTCAAGAGCGGCGTCAGCGTAAGCATTCCCGGTCCCGAGCAGCCCTTCGGCGTGCTCGGCGGCCACGTGCTCGAAGAGCGGACCTTCACGGCCGAGGACGCCAGCTTCTTCCAGTCGGTCTCGAACATCCTCGCCGCGGCGATCGAGCGCCAGCGCAGCGAGGAGGAGGTCCGCCGGCGATCCCTGCATGACCCCCTCACCGGGCTGGCGAACCGGGCGCTTCTGCTGGACCGGCTGACCCAGGCGCTCGCCCGAGGTCAGAGGGGCAGCACCGAGGTGGCGGTCCTGTTCCTGGACCTCGATCGGTTCAAGCTGATCAACGACTCGCTCGGCCACGACGTGGGGGACCAGCTGCTCGTGGCCGTAGCCGGCCGTCTCGAGGGTGCGCTGCGCGGCTCGGACACGCTGACGCGCTTCGGCGGCGACGAGTTCATCGTCCTGTGCGAGGAGGTAGGGGACGAGCGCGAGGCGGTCAGGCTGGCCGAGCGCCTGGTCGCGACGTTCAACGACCCATTCGTGATCGCAGGCAACGAGCAGCACATCGCGGCCAGCATCGGGGTCGCGGTGTCCAGCGTGCGCCACGACCGGGCCGAGGCCCTCATGCAAGAGGCCGACGCCGCGATGTACCGCGCCAAGCGCCACAGCAGGGGTCAGTGGGAGCTCTTCGACGACAGCATGCTGGCGTCGGTCGCCGGTCAGCTGCGCATCGAGGAGGCGCTGCGGGGCGCGATTGAACGCGATGAGATGAGCCTGGTCTACCAACCCGTGGTGTCACTTCAGAGCGGCCGGGTCGCGGCCCTGGAGGCTCTGCTGCGCTGGGAGCACCCGGAGCTGGGGGTCATCTCCCCGGCCAAGTTCATCCCGATCGCCGAGGACACGGGGATGGTCGTGAGCATCGGCGAGTGGGCGCTGCGCACGGCCTGCCGCCATGGCGCCCGGTGGGCGCAGGCCCACCCCGACCGCCCTCCCGTGCCACTGCTCGTGAACCTCTCGCCGCGGCAGGTGGCCCACGGCCGGCTGGTCGAGGCGGTGGCCGCCGCGCTTGCCGAGTCGGGCCTGGACCCGGCCCAGCTCGGGCTGGAGATCACCGAGGGGGTGCTGATGGAGGAGGTTCGCGCCCCGGTGGACACGCTTGCGGCGCTCAAGGGGCTCGGTGTCCGCGTGGTGCTGGACGACTTCGGCACCGGCTACTCGTCGCTCGCCTACCTCAAGCGGTTCCCGATCGACGTGCTGAAGATCGACCGGTCGTTCGTAATCGGGCTCGGCGCCGAGGGGCACGGGGCGGCCATCGTGAGTGCGATAGTGGCGCTCTCGGGAGCCCTGGGAATCGACGTCATCGCCGAGGGCGTGGAGACCGCCGACCAGCTCGCCCACCTGCGCAGGCTGGGTGCCACGTCCGCGCAGGGCTTCCTGTTCTCGAGGCCGCTGGAGCCGGAGGGAATCGACTCCATGCTGGCCCGGGCCAGCGACTGGCCACCCAGGCTGCTCGATGGCTAAAGGCCACGGTGCCGGGCGACGATACGGTCCCAATGGGCGAGTTGCCGTTCCAGCGCCCGGCCTCACCGGAGATGTAGGAGTCCCCCAGCGAGACCGCCGCCGTGCTCGGCGAGGACGGGCCGGCCCAGGCGCCAGGAACGAGCAGGAGCATGAGGACGATGGCTCCCAGGCCAGCTGTGAAGCGCATGTGAAGGACCGTACTCGGGGTCTTGACAGGGCGCGCCGGTGACTCCTACGGCGCCTTTCGCCTCAGGCCGCGGAAGAACGTGTAGTACGCGGGTCGGCGCACCCCGCTGCGGGAGATCAGACCGGAGTCCCAGTGCGAGTTGTGCCGGGCCGCGCGCCAGTTGTACACGTACATCTCCTTGATCCGGCTCGAGACGCGCGAGTACGGGCCGAGGATGAAGCGCATGGCCCGGTTCTGGCGGCTCAGCGACGGCCTGTGCACGTGGCGGAAGAAGTTGATCGCCCCCACCTCGGTCACATATACCGGGCCGCGCACGGTGCGCAGGAACTTGCGCGTGTAGCGAGCGTGGAACCTATTGACCTCGGGGTGCGAGATCAGCCCCCATTTGTGCGCGCCGCCCCCGATCGTCTTCTTGAACGTCTTGATCCAGCGCTCGTCGAACTTGGAGCCGTTGGCCCGGAAGTCACCGGTGAGCACGGTGCACTTGCCGCCCCGGCACTCCTTGCGCAGCATCTTGTAGAACTGCCCGGCCCGCTTGGGGTTGCGCCCGGTGGGCTGGGCGAGCGGAAAGTTCATCTCGTTCCACGTGGAGAAGCGCTTGACCCACGGGTAACGCTTGCGAAAGCGACGGAAGTCCGAGCGAAGCCCCGACACCGAGGGCAGCCGCCTGGCGGCGCACTTGGGGCTGCAGGCCCCCGTCCGGTAGAAGGACACCAGCGGGCTGACGCCCTGCGCTTGCGCAGCCGCGAAGTAGGCGTCCTGCTCGCGCAGGAACCGCCCGCCCCGGCGCACCTGGTCGTAGTGGATCAACACGCGCGTTCGCCTTATCCCGGACTGGCCGAAGCGCGGGTCGGCCAAGGTCTCGGGCCGGTTGTCGGAGAGGCCGAGCAGGGGCTTGGCCTGGGCGCCGTCGGAGGCGGGGCCGGCCAGGCCGCTTCCCAGGAAGCAGGCCGCCAAAGTCAGGACGAGGCTTAGCAGAGATCGCGTTTTCATCGGGGCACAGAACACGGCGAGCGGACCGGGGTTGCGCTGGGGTCGCGACGAGCCCAATGGCGATCGTCATCGAATCGCTGTTGCCTCGCGGCCGTGGGGTGGGGAGATCCCAGCTACGCCGGCCCGCCGCCCGGGACGCCGGCGAGAGGTTCGACCTCCCTGGACCGATACAGTCGGGGCAACACAACAGGGGGGCTCGCGGGCAAGCGGGCTGAGATCGTGCCTCTGGCCTGCGGGCCACCTGGCGCAGACCCTTCGAACCTGTGGGGTAATGCCTGCGGAGGGAGCGTATGGCGGCGGTTCAAGCGGCTCCGGCGACGGAGCCTTCCTCTCCAAGTGAAGGGCCGAGTGTCGAGTTGCGTGGCCTGCGGCGCTCCTTCGGGAAGC
Source organism: Thermoleophilaceae bacterium (assembly GCA_051001095.1). Taxonomy (GTDB): domain Bacteria; phylum Actinomycetota; class Thermoleophilia; order Solirubrobacterales; family Thermoleophilaceae; genus JAAYBF01. Next base: position 8,061 of record JBPCNQ010000060.1, on the reverse strand, counting down.
TGACCGCGCTCGCGGATCTGGACCTGCGCGTGGGCCGCGGCGAGGTACTCGGCGTGGTGGGCGCCTCGGGCTGTGGCAAGTCCACCCTGCTCGAGCTGGTCGCCGGGCTGCAGGCGCCCGACGCGGGGTCGGTGGCCGTCGAGGGCGCGACCGATCCCCGCGGCCGCCGCGAAGCCTGCGCCTACATGCCCCAGCGCGATCTGCTGCTGCCCTGGCGCGACGCGCTGGGCAACGCGGCGCTGGCGCTGGAGTGCCAGGGCGCCTCGCGCGCCGAGGCCCGCCGGCGCGCCCTGCCCCTGTTCGGGCGCTTCGGCCTGACCGACTTCGAGGAGGCCCGGCCCTCCGAGCTCTCAGGCGGCATGCGCCAGCGGGTCGCGTTCATGCGCACCCTGCTGCCCGGCCGCCCCGTGCTTCTGCTCGACGAGCCCTTCGCCGCCCTCGATGCCATCACCCGCACCGAGATGCAGCAGTGGCTGGCCGACACCCTGGCGGTCGAGCCACGCACGGTGGTGCTGGTCACCCACGACGTGGAGGAGGCGCTGTTCCTCGCCGACCGGGTGGCGGTGCTCGGCCCCCGGCCGGGGCGGGTGGTGGCCGACCTGGACGTTCCCGGCCCCCGTCCCCGCGACCGGCGCGCCGCGGTGACCGATCCAACCCTGGCCCGGCTGCGCGAGCGCGCACTGGAGGCGCTGCGATGAGGCGCGCGCTGCCGGCCCTGGCCCTGCTGGCGGGCCTGGTGGGTCTGTGGGCGTGGGCCAGCTCGTGGGGCTCGATCGATGACCTGACGCTGGCCTCGCCGCGCCAGACGCTCGACGCCCTGGACTCCAACCGCTCGCTGCTTCTCGACAACGCGTGGGTGACCCTGTACGAGGTCCTGCTGGGACTGGCGATCTCGATCTTCGCCGGCTCGGCGTTTGCCCTGGCCATGCACCTCAGCCGCCCCTTGCGCGATGCCGCCTACCCGCTGCTGGTGGCCTCCCAGGCCGTCCCGATCGTGGTGCTGGCGCCGATCTTCGTACTGGCCTTCGACTACGGGATCGGCCCCAAGCTGGCCATCGTCTCCCTCATCTGCTTCTTCCCCATCACCGTGAACGTGCTCGACGGGCTGCGCTCGGTCGAGCCCGAGCAGCTCAAGCTGATGCGCTCCTTCGGGGCGTCGCGGCTGAGGACGATGGCGAGCGTGGAGCTTCCCGCCGCGCTGCCCAGCTTCTTCAGCGGGCTGCGCGTGGCCGCCACCGTGTCGGTGATCGGCGCCGTGTTCGGCGAGTGGGCCGGGGCCGACCGCGGCCTGGGCCGCCTCGTGCTGATGGACAACAACCAACTGGCCACCCCGCGCGCCTACGCGGGCATCGTCCTGCTCACGCTGATGGCGGTTGCCCTCTTTGCCCTGGCGGGGCTGGCCGAGCGCCTGGCCTGCCCCTGGAACCGCTCCGCGGAAAGGACCCCATGAATGACGCCGCCGACCGGACGGGCATCGGTGCCCGCCCGAACGCCGCCGACCGGACGGGCATCCTTGCCCGCCCAAACGCCCCTGACCGGACGGGCATCCTTGCCCGCCCGGTAGCACTGCTCTCTCTGGCCCTTGGCCTGCTGGCTCTTGCCCTCACCCTGTCCGCCTGCGGCGAGAAGAAGGACGCGATCGGCCCGTCGGGCACGAAGAAGATGAGCCTGATGCTCGACTACCTGCCCAACGCCGACCACGCGGGCATCTACGCCGCGCAGGCCGGTGGGCAGTTCAAGGCCGCCGGCCTGGACGTGACGATCCGACAGCCGCCCGACCCGGCCGCGCCGATCAAGCAGGTGGCCGCCGGGCGCGTGGACCTGGCCATCTCCTACGAGCCCGAGGTGCTGCGGGCGCGCGACAAGGGACTGAAGGTGGTCGCCGTGGGGGCGATCGTGCGCAAGCCGCTGACCTCGATCATCTCGCTGCCCAGGGGAAAGATCCGCTCACCCAAGGATCTGAAGGGAAAGACAGTGGGCACGGCCGGGATCGACTACCAGGACGCCTACCTGCAGACGATCCTCGACCGGGCCGGCGTGGACGCCTCGACGGTCAAGAAGCGCAACCTCGGCTTCAGCCTCGTTCCCGGACTGGTGAGCGGCAAGGTCGACGCCATCCTGGGCGGGTTCTGGAACGTCGAGGGGATCGAGTTGGCGCAGAAGAAGCGCAAGCCACGGATCATCCGCGTGGACCGTGCCGGGGTGCCGACCTACGACGAGCTCGTGCTCGTGGCCAACCAGGACGCGCTGGAGCGCGACGGCAAGCGGATAAGGACATTCGTGGGTGCGGTCGCCCGCGGGACCAAGGCCCTCGAGCGCAATCCCGGCGCGGGGATCAAGGGCTTGCTCGCGGCCAACCCGGATCTGAATCCCAAGCTGCAGCGGGCCTCGGTCAGGGCCACCCTCCCCCTGTTCATACCGAAGGCAGGCAAGCCGTTCGGCTACCAGGATCCGGCCGAGTGGCAGGCCTTCGCCGGCTGGATGCGCGACAACCGGCTGGTCAGGAACACCCCCGACGCCCGGGGGACGTTCGACAACCGCTTCCTGCCGGGCGGGGGACTGTAGGAGGCCGTCCTACCCCTCGTCGAGGTCCAGCGACAGGCTGTTGATGCAGTAGCGCTGGCCCGTCGGCGCCGGTCCGTCGTCGAAGACGTGGCCCAGGTGGGAGCCGCAGTTGCGGCACACGGCCTCGGTGCGCTTCATGAACAGGCTCTTGTCCTCGCGCAGCTCCACGGCCTCGGCCACGGCGGGCTCGTAGAAGCTGGGCCAGCCCGTGCCGGAGTCGAACTTGGTGTCCGAGGAGAACAGGTCGGCGCCGCAGGCGCCGCACTTGTACATCCCCGACTCCTTGGAGTGGGTGTAGGCCCCGGTGAAGGGCGGCTCGGTGCCCGCCTCACGCAGCACGTGGTAGCGCTCGGGATCGAGCTCGGAGCGCCACTGCTCGTCGGTCTTCTCCAGCTTGGTCTCGTCCATGCCCTCAATGGTAGGCGGCGCGTCTTACGGCGCGCTGACGTGGCGTCATGCCGGGCGCGGGACCGAAGGCGCCGCCGGCCATGGCGTGGGCCAAGGCGGTGCCGGCCAGCCCCGCGTAGGGGGCGTAGGGGGCGAAGTACTCGCGCACCTCTTCCTCGGTGGCCCGGCGTCCCAGCCCGGTGAGCAGCCCGACGAGCTTGATGTAGGCCAGGTCCCCGTGGGGAAGCTGGTCGTCGCGCCCCTGGCCGTGCAGGGCCAAGTACTCCACGGTCCAGGAGCCGACCCCCCAAATCGCCCGCAGCCGCCGCCAGTCGCGCTCGTGGCGGGAGGCGTCGTGGAGGTCAACCCGGCCGCGGGCCACCTCCCGGGCCGCCTTGACCAACGTCTGGGCCCGCGAGGGCGAGAGCCCGCAGGCCTCGATCTCGGCCGGCGCCATCCCGGCCACCGTCGCCGCGCCGGGCACGTCGGCAAGCTCGCCACAAGCGCTGCGCCTTCCGTGGCGAGACACCAGGCGGCGCTGGATCTCGGCGGCGCGGCCGCCCTCGATCAGCTGCTCGCACACGGCCCAGGCGAGCGCTTCGAACGGCTCGGGGCGCCGCCGCGGGCGCAGCCACGGCATACGGCGCAGCACCGGACCCAGCAGCTCATGGCGCCAGAAGCGGCGGTGAAAGGGTCCGAGGTCGTGATCGACCCCCACGGCGAAGCGCATCCGCTCCACCACCCACAGGGCGTGGTCGCGGCGCGCGGCCGCGGCGCGGAAGCGAACCGCGCCGCCGCAGGGCCACGCGCGCACCTCCACGGGCCCGTCGTCCACGCAGATGACCCGGCGCAGCACGCCGTCGCGCTCGCGCAGCACGCCGTCGCGCCCCCGCCCCGGCATCCGGAACGGGCCCACGGGGACCACGTCGACCTCCACCACCTCCAGCGGCGAAGTGTGTCGATCGGGCAGGGATGCCCGATCGCCCTGCGGCATCCTCTGCCGATTGGTCAGGGATGCCCGATCGGGCTGCGGCATCAGCGCTTGAGCAGGTGGACGTCGATCACTAACGACTTCGTGGTCTGCACGTCCACCCCCCGCTGACGCGAGAGCCTTCGGGCACGGCGAGTCGCGAGGGTCCGGCCCGCACGGGGACGGCGCAGCACCTTGATCAGTACGAAGGCCGCCACTCCGAGCACGAAGCCGCCGATAGCGGCGACGACCGTCTCGGGGACCGAGGCCGGGCGCCGGACATCCACCGCGCCACCCGCCGGCGGACCGGCGAGCACCGGTAGGTGCCGGACCTCGGCGATGGGCTCGCCCTCGGGAACGATCTCCCCGGAGAGGGCCTCGTCGTCACTGTCGGCGAGCTCAGACACGCCCCAGCGAGTGTAACTCCCGGACGGGACAGGCATCCGTGCCCGTCCCGTAAACAGGAACCCCCGGACGGGACATCAAAAGATCCGCTCGTAGACCCGGTAGCGCTTGACCATCCGGCCGCCCATGCCCTCCACGCCGCGGTTCATGGCGTCGTTGGTCTCCAGGATCCAGCCCATCTCGCCGTAGCGCTGGGGCGTGCGCTTCGCGGTGTCGAAGTGCTCGATGTAGAAGGCAGCGGCCACGCCCGTGTGCTGGTAGTCGGGCTTGACCCCCAAGAATCCGACCCGGACGCGGTCGACGATCTTCCTGCGGCGCAGGAAGTGGATCCAGCCGAAGGGAAGGATCCGGCCGCCCATCCGGCGCAGCACCTGGTTGATGTCGGGAACGGTGATGGCCACCCCGACGCTCTCGCCCGTGTCGATCTTCTCGGCCACCATGAACCAGTTGGCGTCGAAGACCAGCTGCAGGTCGCCGGCGTAGGTATCCAGGTCATCCTTGCCGTAGGGCACGAAGCCCCAGTTCTCGGCCCACGCCTCGTTGTAGGTCTCGGCGAACACGTCGAGCTCCTCGCGCAGCTTGCGCCGGCTCATCCGCCGGATGCGGATCCCCTGCTCGGGCTCGAGCCTGGCGGCCATCTCGGTGATCCCCGAGACGATCGAGGAGCGGTCGGAGATGTGGAGCTCCCACATCCACAGGTCGACGGCCTTGTTCAGGCCCGCCCGGTCGCACAGGCGCTGGTAGTAGGGCGGGTGCCAGGCCTGCTTGATGTAGGGATCGCGGTCGTGCCCCTCGATCAGCACACCCACCTCGTCGTTCATCGTGAAGTCCATCGGCCCGACCATGCGGTCGCGACCACGCTCGGTCAGCCAGCCCGACGCGGCGTCCAGCAAGGCGTCCAGCGCTTCCTGGTCCTCCTCGATCTCGAGGAAGCCGAACATACCCCAGTCGTTGCCCTGGTACCGGTTGAACGCGTGGTCGACCTGGGCGCTGATGCGCCCCACCACGCGGCCGTCGCGGCGCGCCAGGAACAGCTGGACATCCGCATGGCGCAGCCATTTGTTGACGCGGGGGCTGAGAAAGGCCCGCCGCTCCAGCCGCAGCGGGGGCACCCATTGCTCGCTTGTAGCATGAAGCCGATACGGAAGCTCGATGAAGGCTCGGCGCTCGCGCTCCGAGCGCACCGGGGAGACCTCGACCGACACGGCGCGAGATCATATTCCATGGTGACCAAGATCGATCTATTCGAGAAGGCGCGCTCGCACGAGCGGCTGGAGCAGCTCAACGCGGCCCGCGAGCACGGCCTGCTGCCCTACTTCCGCGAGGTCGACGGCGAGCCCGGCCCCGTGGTGGTCATGGAGGGTGTGGAGCGGATCACGCTGGGGTCGAACAACTACCTCGGCCTGACCGGCCACCCCCAGGTCAAGCAGGGCGCCCGTGACGCGCTGGAGCACTACGGCACCGGCCTGACCGGCTCGCGCCTGCTCAACGGCACCACGCCACTGCACCTCGAGCTGGAGGCAGAGATCGCCGAGTGGACCGGCGACGAGGACGCGCTGGTCTTCACCACCGGCTACCAGGCCAACGTGGGCTGCGTGGCCACCCTGCTCTCTCCCGAGGACACGGTGATAGTGGACTCGGGCGACCACGCCTCGATCATGGATGCGGTGATGATGTCGCGGGCCCGCGTCCGCCCCTTCCGCCACAACAGGCTGGACAAGCTGGAGAAGATGCTGGACCGCGCCGCAGCCGACGGGGGCGGCGTGCTGGTGGTGGTCGACGGCGTGTTCTCCATGGAGGGCGATCTGGCGCCTTTGCCCGAGATCGTCGAGCGCTGCCGTAGTCACGGCGCACGGCTGATGGTGGATGAGGCCCACGGCGTCGGCGTGCTCGGGCCGGCCGGCACCGGGGCCTGCGAGGCCTTTGGGGTGGCCGAGCAGGTCGACCTGCGGATGGGCACCTTCTCCAAGTCGCTGGCCTCGTGCGGCGGCTTCATCTCGGGGCCCTCCGAGGTGATCGACTTCCTGCGGGTCCAGTCCCGGGCCTTCATGTTCACCGCCTCGGCCGTGCCCGCGGCGGTGGGCGCGACCCTGGCCGCCCTGCGGGTGATTCGCTCGGACGAGGGTCGCGAGCTGCTCGCCCGCGTGCTGGAGAACGCGCGCTACCTGCAGCGGGGCCTGGACGAGCTGGGCTTCGAGGTGGTCTCGCCCACCCCGATGCCGGACGGGTCGGACCTGCTCACGCCGATCGTGCCGGTCACGATCGGAGACGACTGGCGCGCGGCCATGTTCTGGAAGGCCCTCTACGACGAGGGGGTCTACGCGAACGTGGCGCTGTACCCGGCCGTGCCCAGGGGAGCCGCGCTGCTGCGCACGAGCGTGATGGCCACCCACCAGCGGGGGCACCTCGATCGGGCGCTGGAGGCTTTCGCGCGTGTGCGCGAGCGGTTGGCCGACGTGGGCGCCGAGCCCGCGCCGGCTGCCTTCTAGCCCGGCCGCCCGGATCCGGGAAAAGGCCGCTCTTAGCGAGTCGCCCCCCCGGTTGTCGGTTGACGCCCGGCGGCAGCTTGGATTTATTTGACCGTGGCCGCGGCGGCTGGGATCTCGAATCGAGGGACCGAGATCTACACAGGCCGCCGGCCTACTGGAACTGCTCGAAGGTCGGAGCTGCACGTTGTGCAGAAGGGATTGCGTATGAGCGAAACCGCCACGCTGGACGCTGATCAGCAGCAACTGAGGGCTCTGGAGCGCGCCAACCGAGTGCGGCTGGCTCGCGCGGAGATGAAGCGCGCGATCGCCACCGGCGAGCTCGGCGCGACCGAGGTGGTGCTGGGCTGCCCTTGGCAGGCCCATTCCATGTCGATCAGCGATCTGCTGATGAGCCAAAAGCGCTGGGGCCGAGCGCGGTGCCGCCGGCTGCTGACCTCGCTCGGCGTGCCCGAGAACAAGCCGATCGGGACGCTCACCGAGCGCCAGCGCGGCGCGCTGGCCGACGTGTTGCGCGCCAAGCGTCCGAGCGCTTGTCGGCCCCGGGGGAGCTGAGCACCATCTGACCGACCGGGAAAGGTCGGGCGCCCGAGCGCCCGAGCGCCCGGGCGCTGCGGCCATTCGGTCAATCCGGCGTGATGTCCGGTCCCGCCGTCGCCAGCTCCACGATGTGCCCGTCGGGATCGCGCACGTAGAGCGACTTGAAGAAGGTGCGGTCCATCACCTCGGTACTAGGCACGCCCTGGGCGATCAGGTAGTCGCGCCAGGCGTGCAGCTCCTCCTCGCTCTCCACCGACAGCGCGAAGTGGTGGGTCGATCCTACGCCCACCTTGCCCGCCTCCAGCTGCGGGTACTCGAGGCAGGTGACCAGGGTGCCGGGACGCCCCTCCTCGTCCCCGAAGAAGAGGTGGCGGGCGGCCCGGTCGTCGTCGTTGACCGTCTGCTTGACCATGCTCATCCCCAGCACGTTTCGGTAGAAGGTGGTCGAGGCCTCCAGGCTCGAGCACACCACGGTGATGTGATGCAGACCGGCGATCCGCAGCTGCCGCTGTCCTCCTTCGCCGGGGTCGGTCATGGCGTGGAGCCTAGTGGGCGATTCCACGAGACCGATGCCCTCGCCGGGACAGGTCAGATCCCAGGGCGGCGCGCCGCTGATGGCGCTGCGCAGCGCACGCCTCCCCGGAAACTCAGCCCACCCGAACACCGGCGAAACAGCTCACAGAGGACGAGGACAGATAAACAAGGTCT
>JBPCNQ010000059.1:0-2713 GCA_051001095.1 Thermoleophilaceae bacterium | reverse complement strand
CGGGCTCACCAGCTCGCGCTCGGCCTCGAAGTCCTCGTCACTGACGGACTCCTCGAGCTTGTGCGTCAGGACGTCCGCGGCGCCGCTGCCGTCGCCGAACTGCTCCTTGTCGCGGTAGAGCAGCTCGGGGGGCAGCCAGCCTTCGAAGGCTCGGCGGAGCAGCATCTTCTCCTGGGTACCGGGCGGTGAGAGCTTCCACCGGGCGGGCAGGCGCAGCGCCAGGGCGATCACCTCCCGGTCCAGGAACGGCACCCGCGCCTCCAGGCCGTGGGCCATCGTTACGCGGTCGGCGCGCTGCAGGTTCAGGTTGTGCAGGCCCTCGACGGTGCGGACGATCTCGTCGTGCAGCTCCTCGGGGTGCTCGAGGTCGGACAGGTACTCGTAGCCGGCGAACAGCTCGTCGGCGCCCTCGCCGGTCAGGACCACCTTCACGTGCTTGGCGGTCATCTCGGCCAGCAGGTAGTTGGGCACCGCGCTGCGCACCAGCGATGGGTCGAAGTGCTCGATCGAGCGCACCACGTCGGCCAGCACCGCCTCGGCCTCCTCGGCCGTGTAGACGCACTCGTGGTGCTCGGTGCCGAGGTACTTGGCGGCCTGGCGGGCGGCGGTCAGGTCGGACGACCGCTCGGTGCCGACGGCGAAGGTCTTGAGCCGCTGGCCGCGCTCGGCCAGGTAGCGGGCGGCGATGGCGGCGATCAGCGTCGAGTCGAGGCCACCGGAAAGGAACACGCCCACGGGCACGTCGCCCATCATCTGGCGGTGCACGGACCCGATCAACTCGTCGCGCGTCTCGGCCAGGTCGGCTTCGCTGGGCTCGGCCTCCGGGTGCTCGTGCGCGGGGTCGCGGGGCACAGCGTCGGCGAAGCGCTCCAGGCCGCCTTCCGGGGTCCAGTAGTGCCCGGGAGGAAAGACCTCCACCCACGGACGCCAGTCGGGCTCGAAGGAGTGCATCTCCGACGCGAAGCGGTAGACGCCGTCGCTCTCGGCCCAGTACAGGGGCTTGATGCCGACTGGGTCGCGGGCGGCCATGAAGGAGCCGTCCTCGCCGGCGATCAGGAAGGCGAACATCCCCTCGAGCTCGTCCAGCGCATCGGGGCCCTTCTCGCGCACGAGGTGCAGCGCGACCTCGTTGTCGGACTTGGTGGCGTAGCTCGTGTCGTGCTCCAGGCCGGCCTTCACGTGCTCGTGGTTGTACACCTCGCCGTTTCCGACCAGGAAGCACTGGTCGTCGTCGGTGCTCAGCGGCTGCTTGCCGCTCTCCACGTCCACGATCGACAGCCGCGTGTGGCCCAGCCACGTGTCGGCCACCTGCACCTCGCCGCGATCGTCGGGGCCACGGTGGGTGAGCCGCCCGAGCATCCGCCGCCCCTCGTCAGGGCTCGGTCCACCGTACTCTCCGACGATTCCGCACATGACCGAACGAGTCTAGGCGGTGGCCGCCGGGCGCTCCGCGCCCAGCCCGTAGGAGAACGCCTCCTGGCCGAGGGCATAGGCGCCGGGCCGGCGGTCGCCCAGGTGCGAGATGCCGGTGCGCGCCGCGCCCACCGCGTCCGGTGCATCCACGCACGCCACCGCCATCCCCTCACGGGCTCCGGTGGCGGCCAGGACCGTGCCGTCGGGGTCGACCACCTTGGCCCGGCCGGGAAAGCGCAGCCGCCCGAGCCGGCCGGTCTGGTTCGCCGAGACCCAGACCACCTGGTTCTCGATCGCGCGGGCCTCGTCGAGCAGGTCGAAGTGGCGCACCTCTCGGTCACGCCTGATGCGCGACGCGGGGGAGAGTCGCGACACGGGCCATGCGGCCAGGGAGGCGATGATCCCCGCGCCGTCCAGCGCCAGCTCCCGCGCGGCCTCGGGAAACACCTTGTCGTAGCAGATGAGCATGCCCATCCGCCCGAGGGGAGTGTCGAAGGCGGCGAATCCCTCGCCGGGCTCGAGCACTCCCACCTCGGCCGGCGGCAGGTGGACCTTTCGGTGGTGGCCGAGGATCCCATCGCCGCTCAAACAGACCGCGCTGGAGTAGGGGCCCCCGGGACCGGCCTCGGTGTATCCGATGCAGACCACGGTCTCGCCGGCCGCTCGTATCAGCCGCTCCATCGCCTCGCACCCGAAGGTCAGCGCGGGCGGCGCGCCCACGGGAAGCGGGGCGCCGGAGACGTGGGGCTCGTACACGTAGCCCCCCAGCGCCGACTCGGGAAAGACGACGAGGCTGGCGCCGCGCGCCCGGGCGGCCGCGATGGCCCGCTCGACCGTCTGCATGCAGGCCTGAAGGTCGCGTCCGAAGGGCGCGGCCACCGCCGCCACCGCGGGACCAGCACTCTTAGCTTTGCCAAACCGCATCGTAAGGGGATTCTTCCCCGGCTCGTGGCGGTGCCGTTCGTACGCAGGTCCAGAATCTGGCTGGCCGCATCTGTGCAGATTGTCGAGGCTCAGTAGTGGCGGCGCAGCACGCGCCGGGCGGGGGGCCGGCGGAAGTTGACCTGGGCGAGGGAGGCGTTCACGGCGGCCAGGGAGGCCGCCGAGGCCAGGTGGAGAGCGCCCAGGAGGCTGGCTGCCCGCTTGAGGCGCGCGGCGTTGGGCGGCGTGTCTCTGACCGGCTCGTCGCCGTCGTGCATCGGCACGGCTCCGCCCGGAGAGCAGCGGGCGAAGCTCACTCCTGCGATGGCGCTGGCCCCGCCGATCCCCGCCGTGGCCAGCACGGCCACGTCCTTTGCCG
>JBPCNQ010000058.1:0-2797 GCA_051001095.1 Thermoleophilaceae bacterium | reverse complement strand
GCTCACCCCCAGGTGCAGGTTGTGGCGCACCATCAGCCGTCCTCGCTGAAAGGCGGTCATGCCCCCGCGCACGTCGCGGACGATCGCGTTCCAGCTGGAGCGGTCGGCGATCAGCTCGGCGTCGGGGTGGCGGTCGCCGGCCTTCTCCAAGGAGGGCCGCTCCCGGCCGATCACCACGTCCCAGGCGCCCTCGTCCTCGACGCGCAGGCGGATCCGGGCTCCGCTCGCGGGCCCGTCGAAAGCGGCTATGTCGAAGCGCTCGATGAGGGTGTCGAGCGCCCTTGGGGGCGAGTCCACGGTCACCGATGATGACCGACCGCGCAGATCTCTCATGTGATCAGTGCACGATTGGGACCCTTTTGTAACCCTCGTAACCCCCGCGCTTGCAGGCATTCATGACTATTGCGCCATGTACGGCGAACGGGGTCAGGCGACGATTGAATGGGTCGGGTTGGTCCTGCTCGCGGCGATCGCGCTGGGGGTGGCCGCCGCCTCGGTGACGTTGGTCGACGGCCGTTCCTTCGGGGGCTTTCTGAGCCACCGGATCGTGTGCGCGGTGCGCGGCTCCGCGTGCCCGGATGGGCCCGACCGCCAGGAGCTGGTGCGCGCCTACGGACCCTCGGACGCCGACCTGGTGCGCCGGTTTGCGCCCGACATCGTCTACGAGCCCGGCGAGCGAGAGGTGCCGGTCGACTACCGCGACTGTCGCGACCCCGCCTGCGCGCGCGTGCCCGACGATCGAGACCTCGACGTGCACTCGACCGACTCGGGCCGGCGGGTGACCGTGTTCACCCGCGTGGTGCACCGCGACGGGCGAACCTACATCCAGTACTGGTTCTACTACCCCGACTCGAACTCCACCGTGCTGGGAGCGGACAAGCTGTGGAAGGCCCTCCCCGCGCCTCAGGTGGGGGGCACGCGACTGGCAATGCCAAGCTACCCGGGGTTCCATCGCGATGACTGGGAGGGCTATGAGGTCCGGGTCGACCGCGACGGCTCCACGGCCGTGCGCGCCACCTCCCACGGCCACCTGCAGTGGTGCAAGCAGCCCGAGTGCCGCAGCCGCTGGGGGCCGCGCACGGGCTGGACGCGCGTCTCGCGCGGCAGCCACTCCGGCCACATTCCGCTGGAGCGCACGGTCACGGGCCAACCCGGCGGGCGGTGGCATGTCGGCTATGAGCCCCAGATCCCGGGCGTGAACCTGCACGAGCGCACCTCGACCTCGGAGGGACACCACCTCGTGCCGCTGGAGACGCTCGACCATGGGCGCTACCGGCGACGGGCGAAGGGCGTGTCGCCTCCGTGGGAGAAGTCGCACTACTCCGACCCCGAGGGGCACGGCTCATGAGGCCGCACGTCCGGCCCGATACCGCCGAGGAGGCCGATAGAGTCGATTGACACCACCTTCACCATGCGAAAGGCAGGTCTCGCAAGATGGCGCGGACGGTCCGCGAGCAGCAGGACAAGCGGCGCGAGGAGAAGCTTCAGCAGGTGCAGGAGCAGGTTGATGATGGCTCGCTCGTGATCCGCAAGATGACCACCAAGGAACGCAAGGCCAACCCGCCGCGCGAGCCCAAGCCCAAGAAGAAGCGTTAGCTCGCGGTCGCCCGGTAGGGCGAGCTCCCGGGACGGCGGGTACCCTGGTGAGATGAAGGCCGTGAGGAGCGAGCCCAGCGCCTCTTCGGGCAAGCCCGCGGGCACCGAGCGCCGGGCTCAGTCCTCGGCCCTGAGCGTCCCCGGCGCAGGCGAGGCCGCCTCGCTGCTCGGCGGGGTGGTGTCGGGCCTGGCCCGCCAGCTCTCCCGGCGCGTGCCCAAGGCCGACCTCGACGAACGCGATCCGGACTACATACGCGAGTCGCTGCCCTGGATCTGGATGCTCAACAGCCTCTACTTTCGGGCCGAGGTGCGCGGGCTGGAGCGCATCCCCGAGGAGGGGGCGGTGCTGCTGGTGGGCAACCACTCCGGCGGCAACCTGATGCCCGACACCGGTGTCTTCACGCTGGCCTTCAACACCTACTTCGGGGTGGAGCGCCGCTTCTACCAGTTGGCCCACAACCTGGTGCTCTCCGCGCCGGGCCTGGGCTGGCTGCGCAAGTACGGAACCGTCGCGGCGTCACCGGAGAACGCCGACGAGGCGCTGACCTCGGGCGCGGCGCTGCTGGTCTACCCGGGCGGCGACTACGAGGTGCACCGACCCAGCTGGGAGCGCGCGAAGGTGGACTTCGGCGGGCGCAAGGGCTTCATCCGCCTGGCGCTCAAGCACGGCGTGCCGGTCGTGCCCGTGGTCTCGGTCGGGGGACAGGAGACGGCGCTGTTCCTGAGCCGCGGCGAGGGGCTGGCCAGGCTGCTTGGTCTGGACAAGCTGCTCCGGCTCAAGGTGCTGCCGATTTCGCTTGCCATTCCGTGGGGGATCAACGTGGGCGACATGCTCGGCCACATCCCGGCGCCGGCGAAGATCACCACGCAGGTGCTCCAGCCGATCGACCTCGGGGAGCGCTACGGCAAGAGCCCCGACGTGGACCAGATCTACGACGACGTGATCGGCTCGATGCAGAAGACCCTCGACGCGCTGCAGGCCGAGCGCCGGCTGCCCGTGGTGGGCTGACCCGTGCGGATCGAGGAGCGGGTCGAGATCGAGGCCCCGCGCCAGAAGGTGTGGGAGCTGGTCTCTGACCCCTCGCTCTACCCGCGCTTCATGAGCAACATCCGCCAGATGGAGCCCAGGGGTCAGGCGCCCTCGGCCATCAAGACGGCTTCCACCGGCGAGGACGAGCGCGAGGACGAGGACGCCCGCGCC
>JBPCNQ010000057.1:0-6836 GCA_051001095.1 Thermoleophilaceae bacterium | reverse complement strand
GGCGAAGGCGCGGATGTCGGGTGTCCAGTTGGCCGAGAGGTTGTCCTGGACCCAGTAGATGCGCAGCCGCTTGGGGTAGGACAGCCGGATCTGGCGCATGAAGCCGAGGTTGTCGGCGCCGCGCCGGCGGGCCTTGAGCCGGACCCGGAGCCGGTCTGTGTGCACGTCGTAGGCACCGAACACATAGCGCGTGCCGTGGCGGCGGTTAAACGTCGCGCGCTGACGCTCGGGGCGCTTGCGCTTGGCCCACCCGCTGCCGGCGTGGGGGCGCAGGCTGATCGGCCCCATCTGGTCGAAGCTGATCACGATCCCGTCGTCGGGAGCCCGCTTGTAGAGCGCGATCACCCTGGCAGCCTTGGCCTCGTAGTCGGGGTCGGGGCTGGCCTTCCAGGTCCGGGTGCGCTGAAAGGACAGGCCGGCCCCAGCGAGCACTCGCCCCAGGTGCGCCGGGGAGATCTCGACGATCCCCTGCCCGCGCAGATATCGGGACAAGCGCTTGAGCGACCAGCGCGTGGCGGGGACCCCGAGCGTGTCGGGACGGGCGCCGGCCACCGCGACGATCCCAGCGCGCTGCCCGTCGGTGATCCGGCGGGGCCGCCCGCCCCGCTGCTCAGGGTCCAGCGAGACGAACCCCCGCTCGTTAAACGCATGGACGACCTTGCGGACATGCGACTCGTCGGTCCCGACGAGCGTCGCGATCTGCGACACAGGCATCCGCGTCGCCGAAGCCCACACGATCAACGCGCGCTCGCGCTTGGCCTCCGAGGCCGCCTTGCGCGAGAGCCGCTTGAGCCTGTTGCCCTCCTCGGGCAACAAGTCGCGAACGAACACCGACGCGGGACGCATAACCACCTCCAAATCCGGGATGCGTCCCCCTTCGACACCGACCACGAGTTTCCGGTCGATCGTTACGAGACAGAGCACTAGGCGGAAGCTTTCGTCCAGCGCGAAAACTTCCGACCAGGGAAAGCGCGGCTTCGCCTCAGAACAGGCGGTGCTCCGCGTTGGGGGCCGCCAAGCCGAGGTGTCCATAGGCCGCCTGGGTGACCACCCGGCCCCTCGGCGTGCGCATGATCAATCCCTGCTGCAGGAGGTAGGGCTCGTAGACGTCCTCGACGGTGTCCTGCTCCTCGCCCACGGCCACCGCGAGGGTCGAGAGGCCCACCGGGCCGCCCGAGAACTTGCGGCAGATGGTGTCCAGGATCTCGCGGTCCAGGCGGTCCAGGCCCAGGTGGTCGACCTGAAGCAGGTCCAGCGCCTCGCCCGCCACCGTGGCGTCGATGTGCCCGGCGCCACGGACCTCGGCGAAGTCGCGCACCCGCTTGAGCAGCCGGTTGGCCACGCGCGGGGTGCCGCGCGAGCGCCCGGCGATGGCCTCGGCCCCGGCGTCGTCGATGTCCACGTCGAGGATCCCCGCCGAGCGGCGCACGATCGAACCCAGCTCGCGCGGGTCGTAGAGCTCGAGCCGGTGGGTCACGCCGAAGCGGTCGCGCAACGGCGTGGAGAGCAGCCCGGCGCGGGTGGTGGCGCCGATCAGCGTGAACTCGGGCAGCTCGAGGCTCACCACCCTCGCCCCCGCTCCCTGGCCGACGGTGATCGGCAGGCGGCGGTCCTCCATCGCGGGGTAGAAGGTCTCCTCCAGCGCGCGCGGGAGCCGGTGGATCTCGTCGACGAAGAACACCGAGCGGGGCTGGAGCGAGGACAGGTAGCTGGCCACGTCGCCCTTGCGCTCGAGCGCCGGGCCGGCGGTGGAGATGAAATCGGCGCCGAGCTCGGCGGCCACGATCTGGGCCAGCGAGGTCTTGCCCAGTCCCGGCGGGCCGGCCAGCAGCACGTGGTCGAGCGCCTCCCCGCGGGCCTTGGCGGCCTGGATGAAGACCTCGAGCTGGTCGCGCACCGACTGCTGGCCCACGAAGTCCTCCAGCCGGCGCGGGCGCAGCGAGCGGTCCAGCTCCTCCTCGGCCGGCATGGCGTCGGGCGCCTGGATCCGCTCCACGCCGGGTGTGCGGATAGTGCCTCGACCGGTGCTCGCCGGGCTCATCGCGCCGCCTTCAGGGCCTGGGCGATCAGCTCTTCGGTGGTGTCCCCGCCGGCGGCGTCGAGCAGCGAGTCGGCCTCCCGGGGGTCGAAGCCCAGCCCGACCAGGCCCTCGCGGGCCTGCGTGTGGGGATCGTCGGAGGCGCGGGTGACCACGATCTCGTCGGCCACCGCCCCCGCCACCTTCTCGCGCAGCTCCACGATGATCCGCTCGGCGGTTCGCTTGCCGATCCCGGGCACCGCCTGGAAGCGGGCGACGTCACCGGCGGCCAGGGCCGAGAGCAGCTCGCTGGGGGTGCCGCCCGACAGCACGGCCAGGGCCACCTTGGGCCCGACGCCCTGCACGCCGATCAGCATCAGGAACAGGTCGCGCTCGGACTCGGTGGCGAAGCCGAAGAGCTGCATGGCGTCGTCGCGCATCACCAGGTGCGAGTGCAGCGTGACGGGGCGCCCCGTGCCGGGCACGGCGCGCAGGGTCTCCGCCGACACCGACAGCCGATAGCCCACCCCCCCGGCGGTGTCGAGGATGACCTCGCCCGCCCGGCGGACCATCACCTCGCCGCTCACGTGGGCGATCACGGGGATGCCGCCATGGCGGCGGCACGCATCGGCGCGCCGTTGGCGTGGCAGATGCCCACGGCCAGGGCGTCGGCCGCGTGGTCGGGCTCGGGCGGCTCGGGGAGGGAGAGCAGCGTGCCCACCATCCGCTGGACCTGATCCTTGGCCGCCCGTCCCGAGCCACAGACGGCCTGCTTGATCTGCTGGGGGGTGTAGGAGAAGCAGGGGATCCCGGCGGACCCGGCCGCCAGCAACACGACCCCGCGGGCCTGGCCGACGGCGAAGGCGGTGCGGGCGTTGACCCCGAAGTAGAGCTGCTCGATGGCCAGGGCGTCGGGCTCGTGCTCGGCGATCAGCTCGCTGACCTGCCCGTGGATGTGAGCCAGACGACGCTCGAGCGGCGTATGGGCTGTGGTCTGGATCGTGCCGCCGTCCAGCGCCGCCAGCGTGCGGGCTCGGGAGAGCACCACGCCGTAGCCGGTGTTCGCGGTGCCGGGATCGATGCCGAGGACGACCACCATCCCGGGGATTCTGGGGCCGTGGTCGGATGCCTCCCTCGCGACGACCGTGTCTGGCACACTACGCTACGTAGCGTTTCCTGTACTCAGGCCTGGAGGTCGTCTTGGATCGTAAGTGGTGGACGTTGACGGCGGTGCTCATCGGCGTGTTCATGTTGCTGCTGGACGTGACGATCGTGAACGTGGCGCTGCCCGACATCCAGCGCGACCTGGGTTCCTCGTTCAGCGACCTGCAGTGGGTGATCGACGCCTACGCGCTCACGCTCGCCTCGACCCTGCTCGTCTCGGGCTCGGTGGCCGACCTGATCGGGCGGCGGCGGGTCTTCGTCATCGGCCTGGTCGTCTTCTCGCTGGCCTCCCTGGGCTGCGGGCTGGTGAGCACCCCGCTGCACCTGAACCTGTTCCGCGGCGCGCAAGGGATCGGCGGCGGCATGATGTTCGCCACCTCGCTGGCGCTGATCGCCCAGGCCTTCCAGGGCCGCGAGCGCGGCACCGCCTTCGGGGCCTTCGGCGCCGTCACCGGCGCCTCGGTCGCCGTGGGCCCGGTCCTGGGCGGCGTGCTCACCGACGCCTTCGGCTGGCAGGCCGTGTTCCTGGTCAACATCCCCGTCGGCGTGTTCGCCGTCGCGCTCACCCTGATCAAGGTGGCCGAGTCGCGCGACCCCAACCCAGCGGGGATCGACTTCCCCGGTGCGGTGACGCTCACCGGCTCGCTGTTCCTGCTGATCTTCGCGCTGGTGCGCGGCAACGACGAGGGCTGGGGAAGCACCCAGATCGTGGCCTTTTTGACCGGCGCCGCGGTGCTGCTGGCGGCCTTCGTGGCCATCGAGACCCGCCGCGAGAACCCGCTGTTCGACCTGACGCTGATGCGCAAGCCGGCCTTTTTGGGCGCGTCGCTGGCCGCCTTCTGCCTGTCGGCCGCGATGTTCGCGATGTTCCTCTACCTGACCCTCTATCTGCAGGGGGTGCTCGACTACTCGCCCCTGGAGGCCGGCGTGCGCTTCCTGCCCGTGTCTGTCCTGTCGTTCCTGGTCGGGCCGATCGCCGGGCGATTGTCCGAGCGGGTTCCGGTGCGCACCCTGATGGGCGGAGGGCTCACGCTCGTCGGGCTCGGGCTGATCCTGATGCACGGGGTCACCGCCTCCGATGACTGGACCACGCTGCTGGCCGGCTTCCTGGTCGCGGGCGTGGGCGTCGGGCTGGTCAACCCGCCGCTGGCCTCCACGGCGATCGGGGTTGTCGAGCAGCGACGCAGCGGAATGGCCTCGGGCATCAACTCCACCTTCCGCCAGGTCGGGCTGGCCACGGGCATCGCGGCGCTGGGGGCGGTCTTCCAGCACAGGGTGGGAATGGCGGTGACCGATGGGCTGGCCGGCACCCCCGCCGCCGGTCGCGCCGACCAGTTCGCCTCGGCCGTGACCGCCGGCGCCACCGAGAAGGCAGCGGCGGCCGCGCCGGCGCCGATGCGCGGTCAGCTGATCGAGCTGGGCCATGAGGCGTTCATCAGCGGCATGAACACGCTGCTCGTCGTGACCGCGGCGGTGGCGCTGGTGGGAGCCATCGGGTCGGCGGTGCTGGTGCGCCAGCGCGACTTCGTGGCCCACGGGGCCCCGGCGCCGGAGCCCCAGAAGGCCGCTGCGTGACCGCGCGCACGACCGCGGAGATGGACGAGCGCATCCGCGGCGCGACGATGGCCGTCCTGCGCGACCACGGCTACTCCGCGCTGTCGATGGAGGGAATCGCCGCCGACGCCGGCGTGGCCAAGACCACCCTGTACCGGCGCTACCGCAACCGCGCGGACCTGGCCACGGCCGCCCTGGCCGGCCACGCGGGCGATGTGCCCGAGCCGGCCCCCGAAGTGAGCACGCGGGAGGCCGTGCTGGAGCTCCTCGTCTCCTTCGCCACCCGGTTCGAGCTGGTGGGCCTCGACGTGCTCGGGTCGATCCTGTCCGAGCCCGACCCCGAGCTGCTCGAGCTGCACCGCCAGCGGGTGGTCCTCCCCCGCTCGGCGATGGCCGCCGATCTGCTGCGCCGGGGCCAGGAACGCGGTGAGGTGCGCGGCGACGTCGAGCCGCTGCTGGCCATGGAGATGCTGGTGGGATCGTTCTTCGCACGCCACATCGCAGGCCGCGAGATGACGCCGGCCGACTGGGCCGAGCGGGCAGTGGACACGCTGTGGAGGGGGCTGGAGCCCTAGGCCACGAGCGCCTGGGCCACGAGCCCTGGGCGCCGCGAGCCCTGGGCCGCGAGCCCTGGGCCGCGAGCCCGAGGCCGCGAGCCCTTAGCCGCGAGCCCTGGCTAGGGGCGCGTAGCGCCCATCGGCACGGCCAGCGCCGCCGACAGGCGGGCGACGACCACGTACGGGGACTCCGTGAGCTGGCCCCAGGTCACCGGTACGGTTCGCCATCCGTGGGGGGCGAGCTCGCCGTCACGGAGCTTGTCCCGCTCGAAGGCGGGCCGGTCCGAGTGAAAGGCCCACCCATCGACCTCGACGACCACCTCCTGTTCCCGCCACACGGCGTCACGTTCACGGCCGAAAAGCACCACGTTGGTCTCGGGCATCGGCAGGCGGGCGACGCGCACGAGCTCCAGCAGCTTGCGCTCGGCCTTGGAGCGGGTGAAGCCCTCGGCTTTCGCTTGGCTCGCGACCGCCTTGAGCGCCCCGGCACCGTGGTGGCCGGTGGCGGCGTCCGCGTAGGCGAGTAGAGACTCGGGGGTCACCCAGCGGGCGACGCGCGCCTTGCCGACCGCTTCCTCGACCTCCTCCAGTGTCGCCACCTCCGCCAGGTCGAGCAGCGTGCGGAGCGCGCCCGTGAGGGCAAGGCCGTGACGGAGCGTGCTGTCGTCGGGCGCGAGCGCTCGGGCGCGGTGGGCCCGGATCCCGGGGCGCACGGTGCGCTCGCGGCCGAATACGGTCACGTCGACCGGACCACCGCGGGGGGCCACGAAGCCCCACAGCGCGGCGGCGGTGCGGGTGCTGAGCAGCGCACCATCTCCGCAGGCAAGCAGCGCCGCCTGCTCTCGGGCCAACGGCGCAAGGTGGGGATGCCCGACGGCGTACACCCCGCGATGGAGGCTGTGGAGGCGCCCGCGCCGCAGCCGCAGCGCGATGGCGTCCGGGGTCAGGCCGGCGGCCAGCAGCTGAGCGCGGCTGATGATGCCCCGCTGCCGCGAAGCGATCCGCGCGACCGCCAAATCCCCCTCCACAACCAACCCCACCCTGGCGTCCCGGGGCGGTCCGGTCGATTGACCGCCGCTATCACCATCAAACGACCCCTCCCCCGCGGAGGATCCCCGTCCGGTCGGTTCTGAACGCCGCCCCACACACCGTAAAGGCGCCGAGCAGCCATTTTCACCCCGGGCCCGCCCCTACCCAGCTGCGGTAAGCGCCGAAGCCTCGAGAACGGCGCGGCGAAGCCGCCCTACGCGGCCGCCACCCGCTCGAGCACCGCGTCGTCCACGTCGAAGTTCGCGTGCACCGCCTGGACGTCGTCGTTCTCCTCCAGCGCGTCGATCAGGCGCATGAGCGTGCCAGCGTCGGCCTCCTCCACGGGCGTGCGCATGGTGGGCCGCATGTTCACCGCGGCGGACTGCAGCTCGACCCCCGCGGCCTCCAGCGCGTCGCGGACGGCGGTGAAGTCGGAGGGCCCGGTGACGACCTCGAACACGTCCCCGTCCACCGAGACGTCCTCGGCGCCCGCCTCGATCGCGGCCATCAGATCG
>JBPCNQ010000056.1:0-13747 GCA_051001095.1 Thermoleophilaceae bacterium | reverse complement strand
TCGCCCCGCGCCATACTCCCCCTCGATGTCCGGGGGGACGCGGGCGCCGGTGCCCCCAGCGCGGCCTGGCATCTGGGAACGTGTGCTCGATCGGGATCAGCTTCCTGTCGAGCCACTTCTCGGCGATCCTCACCGCGCGGCGGGCGAGGAAGGTGCGTGGCCGCGGGCGCAGCGAGCGCCCGCCCTGGGCCCGTCGCTCACGACCCCGACGCGGGGGACTCGCGCGCCCCCGGCAGTCCGAGCACGTTGTCGGCGTGGAAGTGGGTAAGGAAGACTCCTCCAGCTCCACCAGGCCCGTGGAGCGCACTAGCTGGCGCTGGGTCCCCTCGCCGCGGTCGAACAGCATGCGCTCGCCGCCGCGGCGCACCAGGGTCGCGGCCGGGCCGCACTCGTCCGTGGGGGCCGAGCCGGCGGTGCCTACGAAGAGCACGTTGAGATCCATGGCGCGTATCTTCGCGCCCCGGCCTCCAACGTGCGGACGGTCGGGAGCCGGCGCGCGAGCGCCGGACCGGGTCGGCACCCTCCAGGGCTCGACGCAGGCGTCCGGCAGCGCGCGGCTCCCGCGCGGCATGGGTGTCTGAGATGACCGCGACCAGCATTTCTACCCGTTCTACACACCCGCGTGCGCCCGCGCCCGCAGCTGAGTGGATAGAGCGCCGTTCTCCGGAGGCGGAAGTCGCTGGTTCGAATCCAGCCGGGCGCGCTGGGCTCGCCCACTCGCGACACCCCGCCGCTAGCGCTTGCGGCAAACGGCCACTACGTCGAGCGCCTCCTCCAACGGATCGCGCTCGAGCCGGAAGTCGGTCACCTCGATCGCCTCCTCGCGCGGGTCCACAGCCCGGCGCTCCTGGGTCAGGCGGCGGTCGTAGAGGCGCTGGCGCAGCCGGCGCGGGATGAGCCGCCGCAGCCGCAGCGGGTCCCTGCGCAGCAACGCGTTGAGGCGGTCGGCTTGGTCGCCCAGCAGCTCAAGGTACCGCTCCGAGCCGTAGAGGCCCCACAGGTCAACGTCCGCGAACCGCGGCGCGCACATCCCGCGGAGCTGCTCGGCGTCGAACTCGACGTAGTGGTAGGGGTCGATGATCTCGTCGGCCCGCGCGAACGTCAGCCGGTTTGGCGTCACGAACACCGCCGTGCCGTCGGGCTGGAGCACCCTGTTTACCTCGGCCAGCACGCGCTCGGGGTCCGGCACGTGCTCGATCGACTGGACGCTGAGCGAGGACTGAAACGAGGCCGGCGGGAACGGCAGCTCGCGCATGTCGGCCGTATGCGTCTCGCGCGCCTGGCCGGCGAGCGCCGACGGCTCCTTGTCCACGCCCACCGTCTCCCGCGGCGCGAGCAGGTCGAAGCTGTGCCCGATCCCGCAACCCAGGTCCAGCAGCCGCCCCGGCCCCAGGAAGCGCTCGCACAGCGCGTACTGGGCGCGGTGGCGCTGATAGGTCGGATTGAAGCCCCGCTCGAAGGTCACCACGCGCTCGCCGGTGACCGTCACGGCACGAACCTCGGCGAGCGCCAGACGCCGGCGCGGTGCGCCAGCAGGCGGCCGCCGACCAGGAGGGTCTTCAGGCCGTAGACGATCGCCGGACCGAGCGACACCGACAACGCGTCGTCGAAGTAGCGCGAGCACGCGGGCACCTCGGCGATCCGGAAGCCGAAGTGGCTGGCCTGCATCAGCATCTCGGAGTCGAAGCTGAAGTCGAGCGAGTTGCGCAGGAAGGGCACCTCCATCAGCAGCCGGCGCGAGTACGCGCGGTACCCCGTGTGCATCTCAGACAGGTGCGTGCCGAGGATCCTGTTCTCCACCGCGGTGAGCCCTCGGTTGGCCACGTACTTATAGAGCGGCATCCCGCCCGCCCGCGCCTGGCCGGGCTCGGCGAAGCGCGAGCCCAGGACCAGGTCCGCCTCGTCTCTGAGGATCGGGTTCACGAGCTTAGGGATCAGGCTCGGCTCGTACTGCCCGTCGGGGTGAAGCATCACCACCACGTCGGCGTCTCGCTGGAGCGCCTCCAGGTAGCACGTCTTCTGGTTGCCGCCGTAGCCCACGTTATGGGGATGCCACGTGAGGTGCAGCGGCAGCTCGCGCGCCAGTTCGACGGTGTTATCGGTGGACTTGTCGTCCACGAGGATCACCTCGTCGACCCATCCCGGCGGGATCGCGGACACCGTCCGCTCCAGCGTGCGCGCCGCGTTGCGGGCCGGCATCACCACCACGATCTTCGCCCCGGCTCGCTCCGGCGGCATCTCCGGCTCGTCTCCCATGAACGGCGAGCATATTGGCGTCCCGGTTGCGGGGGTCCAAGGTGCGGCGACCCGCCCTAGAATCCGCGGCCGGGACCAGTGGGAACGATCCGTTGACAGCCGATGCCGGGGGTGACGTGGTGGACCCCTTCAACCAGGACGTGCTCGCCGGGGGCGGCTATCGGTACACCACCGAGGCGTCCCTGAGCAGCCGACTGGCGAACGCGCGCATGACCCAGGCGTCGCTGCGGGCCGCGCCCTGGCACGGCGCCAGAGCGATCGACATCGGCTGCGGCGACGGCACCTACACCGCCGAGATCCTGAGCCTGGGCCACCCGGCGAGCGTGAGCGGGATCGACCCCGCCCCGGCGGCGGTCGCCGCGGCGCGCGAGCGCCATCCCGATGCGCGTTTGAGCTTCAACGTGGGCAGCGCCTACGACCTTCCCCACGGCGACGCCGAGTTCGACCTCGGCTACCTGCGTGGCGTGCTCCATCACGTGGATCGGCCGACCGAGGCCCTGCGCGAGGCGGTGCGGGTCGCCCGAGCCGTGGTGGTGGTCGAGCCCAACGGCTACAACCCCGGGCTGAAGCTGCTCGAGAGGGTGTCCTCCTACCACCGCGAGCACGGCGAGCGCTCCCACCCGGCGAGCCGCCTGGACCGATGGGCCGGCGAGGCGGGCGGCCGGGTGGTCTGGCGCGCGTTCGTTGGCTTCGTGCCCATGTTCAGCCCCGACCCCTACGCGCGTGCGGCCAAGGTAATGGAGCCCCTGCTGGAGCGGCTGCCGGGCGTGCGCCGGGCCACCTGCGCGCAGTACGTATTCACGGTCGCGCGCGACTAGCCCCGCGGCGCGAAACCCACGGCCACGAGGTTGCCCACGCGCAGGCTCACCGGGAGCACGCCCACGCCCATGCGGTCGGCCGCGGCTATCAGACGCATGCGTCCGGGCACCGGGGCCAGCCGCAGCCAGTAGCGCAGCGGATAGCGGTTGGCCACCCGGCGGAGCGCGATCGGGCCCAGCCCGGCCCGCTCGAGCAGACGGCCGAGCGACCGTGGCGAGAACAGCTGCAAGTGCTCCAGGTCGTGGATCGGCGAGCGCAGGCCCATCGCCCTGTTGACGACCGCTCTGCGGTCATGGCAGACCACCAGCAGGGCGCCCCCCGGTCGCAGCAACGTGCCGGCCCCTCGGCACAGCTCGAGAGGGTCTGCCACGTGCTCGAGGGTCTGGAACGCGGTGACGAGCCGGAACGAGGCGGGCTCGAAGTCCCCTACCCGGAACACGTCCTGGCGGATTCGACGCCGAAGCTCCGGCGTCGCCGCCGCCACCGGGGCGGCCGAGGGCTCCACCCCGGTCGCCTCGTCGAAGCCGAGGGCGAGCAGCTGCGCCAGGAACGCGCCGTCGCCGGCACCGACGTCCAGCGCCGCGCCAGCGGCCGGCAGGCGGGGCAGTAGCCGCCGCACGAGCCGCGCGTAGGTGACCGCCGCGTAGCGGGCCTCCTCCCCGCTGTCGTACGCCGCCTCCTCGTAGGCGTCCGCCAGGGCCGTGGCGGCCGGGGCCGGGCTGGCGTAGACCGCGTCACAGGTGGGGCACTCGACGAGCCGGTGGCGCATCAGCTCGGGCACCTTGCGCGATGCGAAGGCGTATGGACCGAGGCGCTCCGCGTCGACGTTGCTCTCCGCAACTATCCGCGAGTCGTCCTCGGACCCGCAGACCGGGCACGGCCGCGCCGACACATCGAGGAGCGGAGGTCGGGCGCCCTCCACGGCTACACTCCCGCCTGCCGTTGAGCAGATCGCCCAGCACATTGAGCGCCGGTATCCGGCGCACGATCCTCGAGCAGTCCAAGCGCGCGGGGGTGGGTCACATCGGCTCGTGTCTGTCCGTCGCCGACGCGCTCGCAGCGCTGTACGGCTCGGTGCTGCGAGTCAAGCGTGACGACGACCCCGCCCGTGACCGGCTGATCATGTCCAAGGGCCACGCCGCGCTCGCGCTGTACGCGGCGATGCACGCGTCGGGACGGCTGTCGGACGAGGCGCTCGACACCTACTGCGCCGACGGGAGCGCGGTAGCCGGTCATCCGGAGCACTTCCTGCCGGGGGTCGAGCTGTCCACCGGCTCCCTGGGCCACGGCCTGAGTATGGGCGCCGGGGCGGCGCTGGCTGGCCGCCTCCACGGCCACGACGGTCGCGTGTTCGTGCTCATGAGCGACGCCGAATGTAACGAGGGCTCGGTGTGGGAGGCGGTCATGTTCGCCGCCCACCACGGGCTCTCGAGCCTGGTTGCGCTGGTGGATGCCAACGGCCAGCAGGCCCTCGGTCGCACGCGCGAAGTGATCGACCTGGACCCGCTCGGCGACCGCTGGCGGGCCTTCGGCTGGAACGTGCACGAGATCGACGGGCACGACCCCGACCTGCTCGCCCAGAATCTTGACGCCCTCGACGGCGATGCACCGCACGTCGTGATCCTGAAGACCGTCTTCGGCAAGGGCGTCTCGTTCATGGAGGACGAGCTACAGTGGCACTACTGGCCCATGTCCGACGAGCAGTACGCCGCGGCGCTCTCCGAGCTGCCCGAGGTGGCGAAGACGTGAGGAACGCATTCCTCCAGACGCTGGTGGAGATGGCCGATGCCGACGACTCAGTCGTCCTGCTCACCGGCGATCTCGGCTTCACCGTGCTCGAGCCGTTCGCCGAGCGCCACCCCGACCGCTTTTACAACGTGGGCGTGGCCGAGCAGAACATGGTGGGCGTGGCCACGGGCCTCGCCTCGTGCGGGTTCACGCCGTTCGTCTACTCGATCGCCACCTTCGCCTCGATGCGCCCCTACGAGTTCCTGCGCAACGGCGCCGTCCTCCACGGCCTGCCGGTGCGGGTGGTCGGCATCGGCGGCGGCGTGGACTACGGCGTGAACGGCATCACCCACCACGCACTCGAGGACATCGCCCTGATGCGCGTCCAGCCCGAGCTAGCGGTGCTGGCTCCCGCCGACGCCGCGCAGGCGCGCGCCGCCGTGCTCGCCACCGCCGAGCTGCCCGGGCCCGCGTCCCTCCGCCTCGGTAAGGGCGGCACGGCCGTGCCGGGCCTCGGAGGACGGTTCCGGCTCGGTCACCTGGAGCTGTTGGGCGACGGCGACGACGTGGCGATCGTGAGCTACGGGGCCAGCTCCACCGAGGCCGTGGAGGCCGCCGACCTGCTCGAGCGCGAGGGCCTCTCCGCCACGGTGGCCGTGGCCGCGTCGCTCGCCCCGCCCCCCACCTCGGACCTCGTCGAGCTGCTGGAGCGGGTGCCGCTGGCGATCACGCTCGAGTCGCACTATGTGAACGGCGGAGTCGGCTCGCTCGTGGCCGAGACGGTCGCCGAGCACGGGCTGGGCTGCCGCGTGGTGCGCCGCGCGATCAGGGAAATGCCCCGCGGGGACTCGGGCAGTCCCCGCTACCTCGCCGGGCGCCACGGGCTGACCGCGCGCGACGTGGCCGACGAGGCGCTGCGGCTGCTCCAGAGCCGGCTTTGACCTATGTGGCCGCGCGTTCGGGCCGCGTGCGGCTGAGCGCCGTGATCGCCTGCTACCGCGACGCCGAGGCGGTGCCCGTGATGCACGAGCGGCTCACCCAGGTGTTCACCGAGCTCGGCGTGGACTACGAGATCGTGTTCGTGAACGACGGCAGCCCCGACAACGCCCGCGAAGTGCTCACCGAGCTGGCTGCCGGGGACCCCCACGTCACCGCGATCATGCACACACGGCCCTTCGGCTCGCAGAGTGCGTTCACGAGCGGGATGCGGCTGGCCACCGGCGATGCCGTGGTGCTGATGGACGGGGACCTGCAGGACCCGCCCGAGGTGATCCCCGAGCTGGTGGAGAAGTGGCGGGAGGGCTACGACGTGGTCTATGGCGACCGCGTGGATCGCGAGGGTCGGCGCGCGATGCGGATGGCCTACAAGCTGTTCTACCGGCTCTTCCGCCGCACCTCCTACGTGGACGTGCCGCTCGACGCCGGCGACTTCGGCCTGATGGACCGTCGCGCGGTGGACACGCTCAACCTGCTGCCGGAGAAGCAGCGCTTCATCCGCGGCCTGCGGGCGTGGGTGGGCATGCGGCAGATCGGGGTGCCCTACGTGCGGCCTGAGAGGCCCTTCGGCGACACCACCAACAGCCTCGTCAAGAACCTGGGCTGGGCGCGCAGGGCGATCATCTCGTTCTCCTACGCGCCGCTCGACTTGATCATGGTGCTCGCCTTGCTCACCGTGGGTGGCGCGTTCGTCGCCATGATCGTGCAGGTCGCGCTGCGCCTGGCATTCCCCGACGCTGCGCCGAAGGGCTTCACGACGCTGCTGGTGGTGGTGCTCTTCGTCGGCGGCATCCAACTGCTGTGCCTCAGCATCATCGGCTCCTACCTCGCCCACATCTACGAGGAGATCAAGAACCGCCCAGCCTACGTGGTGGACCAGGTGCTCAACCCGCCGGGAGCCCTCGATACGGACGCCCGGGAGCTGGCCGTCGCCGAGCGTCCGGGGAGGGCGGCCCCGAGCCCGCCGCCCCCGTGAGCGGGCAAGGCGCCAAGCGCGCCCTGGTGACGGGCGCGGGCGGCTTCGTGGGGGCGAACCTGGTCAGGCGGCTGCTCGCCGATGGGCACGAGATCACGGCGACGGTGCGCCCGGACACGCAAAGCTGGCGCCTCCGCGGCGTGGAGCACGATATGCGCGTCGTGGGCCTCGACCTGCTCGACACTGCCGCGATCGACGCCGCGGTCGCCGAGGCGCGGCCAGACTGGGTCTTCCACCTGGCCGCCCACGGGGCCTACTCCTGGCAGCGGGACCCGCTGAGGATCATGCGGACCAACGCGCTCGCCACGGTCGCCCTCGCCGAGGCGAGCCGGGCAGGCGACTGCCAGGCGTTCGTGCACGCCGGCTCCTCGTCCGAGTACGGGTTCAAGGACCACGCCCCCTCCGAGCACGAGCCGCTCGCGCCCAACAGCGCATACGCCGTCTCCAAGGCGGCCGCATCGCTCTACCTGACCCAGGCCGCCGCGGCCGGGGAGCTCAACGCGGTCACGGTGCGCCTGTACTCGGTCTACGGTCCGTTCGAGGAGCCCCGGAGGCTTGTGCCCACGCTGATCGTCCGGGGCCTGCGCGGTGAGCTGCCGCCGCTCGTGAACCCTGCGGTGGCGCGCGACTTCGTGGCCAGCGACGACGCGGTGGAGGCTCTGGTGCTGGCCGCCCGGCTGGCACCAAAGTACTCCGGCGCGGTCTACAACGTAGGCAGCGGGCAGCAGACCACGATCGGGGAGCTCGTGGGACTCGCCCGCCGGCTGTTCGCGATCGAAGCTGAGCCGGACTGGGGCTCTGCGGACGAGCGCTCCTGGGACACCGAGACCTGGCTCGCCGATCCCCGCCGCGCAGCCGAGGACCTGGGCTGGCGGCCTCGCCTGTCCCTGGAGGACGGTCTGGCGCGCATGGCCGAGTGGCTGCGCTTGACGCCCGGAGTGCGCGAGCTCTATGGCATCGGCGGCTGAGCGGGTGACCCCAGGCCCTCGTACCACTCCCGGCCCGGCCGGGACGGGCGTCGCGGCCCAGCTGATGCTCACGGTCGCCCTCGGGGCGGCGACCTTCCTGGCCGTCCTCTTCGTCGCGCATCGCGGGCGCGTCAGGGGAGCGCTTCAAGTGGTCGTTGTACGTGGGCACGTTCATGCCTCTCCCCTCAGCGCGGCGAGCGGATCGGGCATGTGATCCACCACGTACAGGCAGCTGACCAGGTGCGAACCGCGCGGGCTCGACTTCTCCGGGTCGAAGATCCCTTCCCGGATCAGCGGGCGCAAGCTGGTGTCCGCGCCGCTTAGTGCAGCGCGCTAAGGCTCGACCCCCGCCAGTTCATGTGCTCGGGAACCTTTCGCGAGCCGAACGCGAAGGCGTCCAGTCGCTGTGCATCGAAGCGCTCCTGATGGGCCTCCGGCGCCGTCTGGCATAGCGGACACGAGCGGGTGACCGTGTCTAGCCCGGCCCTCTTGGCACTTTCACGGGTTCTCATTAGTCTAACCCGCGATGGCGGGGACTCCCGAAGCGCGCGCTCGATCACGTTCGAGTGCGGTTCGGGACCCTCTCACGGCGAAGGCTGGGAAGCCGTCGGGCTCAATGGCGCTCGGTCCCCGAGGCGCCTGACTTCATGACGTCGTCCACTAAGCTCAAGCCTGAGGGTGGGCGGTCCGCGGCCGGCACGGCCGGGAACGGTCACCCGATCGACGTGGCAGCCCAGCTGTTGCTCTGCCTGACGATCCTCCTCGGCGCGTTCCTGGTCGCGCTCACGGGTGCGCGGCTGGCCGGCGGCTCGGGAGAGGACCTCGAATGGTCCATGTACGTCGGTTCCTTCGCGCTGATCCTGCCCGTGGCGCTCGCCGCAACGGCCCTCCTCTCCCCCCCTCTGCGCCGCGCCGCCGCCCTGCTACCCGTCGCCGTCCTATGGTCGACCGGCGTGCTCGGCCTTCTGGTGCTCGCCCGCCTGGGGTATGCCGCGGACGGCGGCTTCGGGGCCGGCTCGGCGCCTTTTGCCCTAGGGCTGATGTTGTGGGTGATCGCTGCTGCCTACGTAGCCGGGCCGGGCCGCGCCCCAGCCGCACGACACCTCGCGGGGTCTTCCCCGACTCGCGTGCTGGCGGCCCCGGCGACGCTGCTCGTGGTCCTGCTGGTGTTCGGATTTCCGGCATCGTGGATGCTCGGGCCCAAGAACCTGGCGGGAGCGCTGGTGGTGGCTGCCGGAGGGCTCGCCGCGTACCAGCTGCTGCTCAAGCGCCGGGTACCGCGACCGGCCGGCATTGCGATCGATGCCCTCGTGGTGGCGACGATCCTGCTGGCGGGCAACAGCCTCGGGCTCTACGAGCACCCCGATGCGTTCTATGGAGCCATAGCGGACCTGCACCAGAACTTCTTCCTCGGGCCGGTCAACGACGTGCTCCACGGCCGCACGATGCTCGTGGACACCTTCTCCCAGTACGGCGCCGGGATGTTCTACTTCCTCGCCGCCTGGTTCGAGATCGGACACGTGGGCTACGGGGGTCTGTCGCTGCTCTCCGGCGTGCTCACCGCCCTGGAGCTGGTGGCGATCTACGCAATCGTGCGCCAGGTCGGGGGCTCGCGGGTGCTGGGATCCTCAGCGGCCGGCTTAGGGCTGATCGCGGTCTTCTTCCTGGCCCCGCCCACCTACTACCCGAGCGTGGGGGGCCTACGCTACATCCTCCCGTACGTGCTGTTGGCGGCTACGGTCGCCGCCGCGCGGCCCGGCACCGGGCGGTGGCGGCGGTCGCTGCCCCCGGTGGTGCTCGGCATCGCCGCGGTCTGGAGCTTCGAGGCCCTCGTCTACTGCGTCGCCGCCTTCGGGGGGTCGACGCTGTGGAGCGCTGCGCAGGAGGGCACCTCCCCCGGGCCCCTGCTGCGACGGCTCATCCGCGCGCTCGTGCCGGGCGCCGTGGCGGTGGTGGCGGCTCACGTGCTGTTCGCGCTGGCCACCAGGGTCGCCGGGGGAGCCTGGCCCGACTGGGGAACCTATCTCGCCTTCCTCGGCGTGTACGACGCGAACGGGATCTCCGCTCTGCGGATGGAGCCGTGGTCGCCCGGGCTTGTGGTGGGCGGCGTCTACCTGGCCTCCCTGGCGGCGCTGGCGGTGCTGGCGGCGCGCGCGCCGCGGTTCGCGCGCGAGGAACGCCTGCCGCTGCTGGCGCTCGCCGGGATGGTGCCGTTCGGGCTCGCCTCGCTCTCGTACTTCGTCGGTCTTTCCCACCCCAACGTGGTGCTGCCCGTAGCGCTGCCGTGCTACGCGGCTCTGGCCCTGTGGCTCGTGGTTCTGGAGCGCCGGCGCAGGCTGGTGCCGCCGCTGCTGCGACTCGGCGCACCGGCGTTGGCCTTCATGGGGGCCGCCCTGGTGCTGCTCTTCAGCTGGCCGGCCGTCAAGGAGCGCGGCCCGGACACCCCACTGGCGATGGCCCTGCCCGATGGCCGAGCCTCGCTGCGCGTGCAGCTGGAGAGGATGTGGCGCTCGGATCCCGTCACCCCCCGCTACACGCCCGCCGCGGAGCTGGTTCGTCGCTGGATGCCGCACAGCGACCGCGCGCTGGTCCTCGCCTCCCAGGAGAACACCGTGGCGATCCTGCTCGAGAGCCACCGCGCCAACGTGCTCCCGGTGGCGCACTTCCTCGAGGACGGCCTCGTGATCGACCGCACCTGGCCCCGCGTCAGGCGCGCGGTCGACCGCCTGCGCCCCGGCACGCTGATGCTCACCGAGCCCGCCGGGCTCGGCCTGAACCCGGCTCACCCGGCCCCCCTCGAGTTCCCCGCCGCCCCGCTGCTGCGGCGTACCTCTAGGCGGATACGGGCGCGGTTCCGGCTCGCGTTCGTGGCCGGCGACCCGACCGGATACAGGGTGGTGAGGTTGCTGCCCCGGCGGCCCCGGGGGTGACCCTCGAGCCGGCTCCGGCCGTCAGCCATGTGCTGCTGGCCGCCGACACCGCCGTGCTCGCCGCGGCCGCCCTGCGCCTCGCCTCGAGCCTCGCCCCGCGAGGCCTCGAGCGCTGGCTGGCCGCCGTCCCCCTGGCGGCGGTATGGGCCTGCCTGCAGTGCCTGGCGCTTGGCCTGGTGGGTCTCGGGGCGGAGCCGCTCGCGCTGTCCCTCGCCACGGCCGCGACGCTGGCTATCGCGTGGACCGCCGTGCCCAGGCCCGACTGCCCTCCGCTGGAGGAGCTGACCGGGTGGCTCCGATCGCTGTCGCCCGCGGGGCGCGCAGTCCTCGGGGCCGGTCTGGGGGTCGTCGCCATCTGGAGCGCATGGATGCTGCGGTACCCCGTGATCGGCATCGACGGTGTGACCTACCACCTGCCCGCCGTGATCTCCTGGATCCAGGACGGCCGGCCCGGATCCGCGTTCGCCACGCCCATCAGCGACTTTCACCTGGAGGCCTACCCGTACGGGAACGAGCTGCTGCTCACCTGGCCGATGGCGATTGCGCGCAGCTTCGTGCCCTCCGTACTCTGGACCCCGCTGTCGGTTGTGCTGATCGCGGTCGCGGGGTGGCACGGCCTGCGCGCAGTTGGGGTGCACAGGGGCGTCGCCGCCCTCACGGTGCTCGCCGTCTGTGCCCTGCCGGTGAACGTGGGCAACATCAACGCCCCCAACAGCGACACGCCCGCGCTCGCGTGGACCGTCTGCGCGGCCGCGCTGGCCACCGGCGTCGCTCGCCGGCCGGGGCTCATCGCGCCCGTGCTGCTGGCCGCGGCGCTGGCACTGGGCACCAAGACGACCACCGTGGTGCCGCTGCTGTTCGTCCTTGGTGTGACGGCGTACTCGGCCCGTGGGTCGCTAGGCGCCGCACGCGGACCCCTGATCTGGGGCGGGGCCGCCGCCGCGGTGATCGGCGGCCTCTGGTATGCACGCAACCTCATCGCACATGGCTCGCCCTTCTGGCCATTCAAGCCCGCGCCATGGGGCGACCCGTCTCCGCCGCTCATCAAGGCGCTGGACCACAGCCTCCTGGACCGCCCGCGGGTGACCATCCGCGAGAACGGGGCCGGCTATGTACGCGAGCTCGCGGGCGGGCTCGTGCTGATCTTCGCCGCACTGCTCACGCCGCTCGTCGACCGCTCGCGCCGGATGCTCGCCGGCGCCTTGGCCGCGGGAGCCGCCCTCCTGGCCTACGTGAGCGCGCCGGTCACCGGGATCGGGGACGCCGGCTTACAGACCTTCCCGATCCTCACCCTCCGCTACGCGCTGCCCGCGCTTGCCGTGTGCGCCCTGGCCGTGGCACTGCTGTCGCGCCGCCGGGGTCTGCCGACGGCCCTCGCCGCTATCACGCTGGTTGCCGCGGCCACCTGGAGCCTGATTCGCGACGGATCGCTCCCGTTCGGCTCGGTGCCGTCCCTGTCCACCCTGGTGACGGGCGCCGCGGCGGGCGCCGTAGGAGCCGTGGCGCTGGCCGGACTCGCCCACCACCGCGTGTCGTGGATCCGGTCAATGGCGCCGGCGGTGCTCCCGGCGGCGATCATGGGGATCGGGCTGCTGATCGCAGTCCCTGCGACGGGCTTCGTGGAGCGCACCGCCCGCCTGGGCGTCGTGCCGAATTACCAGGTGCCGAGGTTCTTCGTGAGCCCCGGAGCCCCCGCGGAGCACACGCCGGTGGACTTCTCCCCTGCTCCCGACGCACGGGTTGCCGGCGACCGGCTACGACGGCGTCTGCGCGTGGTCTCCCAGGAGGCACCGTGTCCCCGGTTTCGGAGGCACTGGACCGTCCTGTTCTTCTCGGGCTCCGTGATCAACACGGCGACCGGCCTCCACCTCCCCGTGGGCCCGCTCGAGCGCTGCCGCTATCGGGACCGGCCGGTGGTGCAGGTCCCATCCAAGATCGCGATCTACCCTCCGGCCCGGGAGCCCGAGCGCGGTGCCCACGACGGCGGTCGCTAGAGCCGCGGCCGCGCCAGCAGGGCGGCCTGCGGCACGCCCGTGTTCCCGGTGGCCAGCCTGCGGAGCAGGTTGACGTGGGCGATGCGCACCCTGACGTCGCCCCTCAGCCCGCGTTCTCCGACACCAGCCGCCGGGTGTGGGCAGCGGGCACGGTCAACGGGCGCTCGCCGGTGATCACTTCGAACACCAGGTAGGACTCCTGCTGCGCTCGGATGGCTGTCCCGACCTGCGCGAGTACCAGGACGTCGACTACTTGCTGTACGAGCCGCCCGGCTGAGCAATTCAGACGGGCTGTGCCGCCTCGTCCCGGTCCCGGGGCAGGTAGGCGCGAAACTCCTGCAGAAGCTCCCGTTCCAAGAGTGCGGTGAGCCCGACCACCACGATCATGAACAACGCCACCTCGCCCACGACCTGCGCGGCCTCCCTCTCGCCTCCGCCCAACAGAGCGCGGACGCTCAGCACGGCGGCCAGCGCGGGGAGAGTCGGCGCGATGCCGCCCACGGTGTTGGCCACCACCGCCCGGATGGGGAAGATCCGCCCCAGGTACACGAGCCTCAGAGCCACGTAGACGAGCGTGGCCACACCCATGCCGACCCCGAATCCGTCCACTCCCTTCCACAGCAGCAGCGGCACCGCGATCGTCAGCACGCTGAGCGCGGCGACCCCGGCCGCGACCGCCAGCGGCCGCGTGCGGCCGAGCGCCCGGTAGAAGGCAGTCCAGTTGAAGCCGATCTGGTTCACCGCAGCGGCCAGCGCGAACGCCTGGATGACGAAAACCGCCGGTCGCCAGTGATCTCCCAGCGCGAACGTGACCAGGTCGGGGGCGAACAGCACCCCGCCGAGCCCCAGGGGAACGGCCCACAGCAAAGCCATCCGGTTGGACTTCAGAAACGACTCGAGCAGCAGGTCGGCACGGTCGGTCACCGCGCAGATGGCGGGATAGATCGTGTCCGTGACGATCTCGTCGACGCGGTTTGCGTAGAACGAGATGTTCGCGGCGACGGCGCTCGCCCCCACGCCCGCGATTCCCCCAGTCCGCTGCACGGCGAAAACAGACGCCAACGAGGAGGCGGGGGAGCA
>JBPCNQ010000055.1:0-7133 GCA_051001095.1 Thermoleophilaceae bacterium | reverse complement strand
TCACCGTCGCGCTGGCCAAGGCCAAGGAGCTCGGCTACCAGGTGGTCGCCTGCGCCTCGACCGGCAACCTGGCCAACTCGGTGGCCGCCCACGCGGCCGCCGCCGGCCTCGACTCCTACGTCTTCATCCCCTCGAACCTCGAGGAGCAGAAGATCCTGGCCACCGGTGTCTACGGCACCAATCTGGTCGCGGTGAAGGGGAACTACGACGACGTCAACCGGCTCTGCCTGGAGCTGGCCGGCGAGCGCGACTGGGCCTTTGTGAACGTGAACATGAGGCCCTACTACGCCGAGGGGTCCAAGACCATCGCCTACGAGGTGGCCGAGCAGCTGGGCTGGGAGCTTCCCGACCGGATGGTCGTGCCCGTGGCCTCGGGCTCGCTGTTCACCAAGATCGCCCACGGCTTCGACGAGTGGCGCGAGGTCGGTCTTCTCGACGGCGAGCTGCCCACGTTCAACGGCGCCCAGGCTCTGGGCTGCTCACCGGTGGCCGAGGCGTGGGAGCAGGGCCGCGACTTCTGCAAGCCCCAGCGCCCCGAGACGATCGCCAAGTCACTGGCCATCGGCAACCCCGCCGACGGCCCCTACGCGCTGGACCTGGCCAGGCGCTCGGGCGGGAGCATCGACTCCGTCACCGACGACGAGATCCGTGCCGGCATCAAGCTGCTGGCCCACACCACCGGCGTCTTCACCGAGACCGCAGGCGGCGTGACCACAGCGGTGCTCAGGAAGCTGGCCGACCGCGGCGACATCGGCCCCGACGAGCGCGTGGTGCTGGTGATCACCGGCGAGGGCCTGAAGACGATCGACGCGGTCCGCGGCACGTTCGAGATGACCGAGATCGCGCCCAGCACGGACGAGTTCGACGAGGCCTTCGGCCTCGCGGCCGCCGCTTCCTAGGGTGATGGCGTCGGTGCAGTGCCCGGCAGACCGGCGGGCTGCCTGCGCGCTACCCGGTGGGGTAGGCTCACGCGCCGTATGAGCGTCACGGTGAAGATCCCCACCCAGCTGCGCAGCATCACCGGAGGCGAGGCGGAGGCCCAGATCGATGAGGCGGGCACCGTCGGCGAGGTGCTCGACGGGCTGTATGACCGCTACGACGGGCTGCGCGACCGGATCGCCGAGGACGGCGACCTGCGCCGCTTCGTGAACGTCTACGTCGGCGGCGAGGACATCCGCTTCCTCGACGGGCTCGAGACCTCGGTGGACGACGGCGACGAGGTCACGATCCTGCCTGCGGTCGCCGGCGGCTGACTACCGCGGAGACCCCGGGAAGCGAACGTCCGTGGACCTCACGTTCCGGGGGCCGGGAAGATCGCCGACACCCCAGGCCTACCACCGACGGGATGGTCGGAGTACATGCAGCGCTCTATCGGACCCGGCATCAGGCGCAGCTTCGTGAAGCGATTGACGGCTGCCGGGGGCGTGGTGAACACCGCCCAGCCGCGGCGGCGGAAGCCGGCACACGATATGTCGCGCGGCAGGACGTGCAGCGGGCGGCGCAGGCGGTCTCCGGCCACGCGGGCGTCGACGACCGAGGAGAAGTAGACGGGAACCGACTGCGCCTGACGAACCCGTTTGCGGGAAGGGCCAGCGAGGCTCCGAGCCCCAGTGCGAGGAGCACGGCCACAAGCATGGCCGGACGCCGAGGCAGAGACAGGGGCCGATTTAGTTCTGTGGCCCATCCAGCGGCTAGGCCGGCCAGGGCGCCGGCCCCCGCGCCGGTCAGGCATGTCCACACCGAGGGGAGTTCGGGAAACCCGAGCTCCACGTCTCGCCAGAGGCTCCAGCCCAGCGCAATGGCGAGCACCGCGCCGGCCAATACGGCCCGCCGCCCTCCCGTGCGGGAGGTCACCGCCACGGCCAGCGCGCACGTGGCCAGGGCGGGCACCAGGTAGCGCAGGGAGAGAATGGGGAAATCCACGAGGCCGGCGTTTCCGATCCCGGTCATGGGAGCTGCGGCGTAGGCCAGGACCGCCAGAACGGCCGCGGCGGTGGCGGCCCATGCCGCGCGGCTGCGGTCGTTGAGCGGCGCCAAGAGCGCGCCGGCGATCAGGCGGCGGCGCGTCTGATCCTGCACCGGCGCGGGGTCTGGCGGTCGCGAAAGTACATGCGATGACGGTGACCGGGGAGCGGGTGACCACGCCCGACCGGGGGTTCAACCCCATGGCGACGCCACGTGGCGGCCTACCAGCTGGCCGTGCCGATGCTGGACGCGGGCCGCGTGCTTGACCTGGGCTGCGGGGTGGGTCACAGCTATCGCCTGCTGGAGCCGCGGGAGACGGTGGGCGTGGATCTCTCGGCCGAGGCCCTGGAGGGCCAGGACCGCGAGACGGTGGTGGCCGACATGCGGGCGCTGCCCTTCGCCGGCGCCTCCTTCGCCTCGGTGCTGTCCGTGCACTCGCTGGAGCACGTGCCGGACGGGGGGCGCGTGGTGGCCGAGGCGGCGCGAGTCTTGATCCCGGATGGCAAGGCGGTGTTCGTGACCCCCAACCGGCTCACGTTCGGGCGCCCGGACGAGATCATCGACCTCTACCACCACGTCGAGTACGACGCGCCCCAGCTGGAGGCGGTGTGCGCGCCGTTCTTCGAGGAGGTGCGAGTGGGGGGATCTTCGGATCCGAGCGCTACCAGGTGCTGCTCGACGAGCAGCGAGCCAAGCTCGACCGGCTGCTGGCCAAGGACCCGCTGCGCCTGCGCCGGCTGGTGCCCCGCCGGATCCTCCAGCTGCTCTACGATCGCCGTCTGACCACCGAGCGCAGCCACGCCGATGCTCGCGAGCAAGCGATCGCCGTGGAGGACTTCAGGTTTGCGACCAGCGGCCTCGGCGACTGCCTGGACCTCGTGGCCGAGTGCACCGGCCCCCGGTCGCCGGCCGCGAGGCCGGCCGGGTAGAAGTCCGACTCCGACCCACTCGGCCCGGCCGCGGGCACGGATCCGAGGGCTAGTACGGTGTGCGACCTGATGCCGACCGCCGACCGCGCCCGCGACCTGTCCCGGCACCACGCCCGCGACGTGTCCCGGTGCCACGCGCGCGACGTATCCCGGCACCACGCGCGTGAGCTCGAGCCGGGGGCCGCGGCCAGCACCCGGCAGCGCGGTCGCCTCCCGCTCGAAGCGGTGTCCGAAGGGCCGGACGGCCGGCTCGCGTTTCCCGCTCGCCCGTGAGCCCTGCGGTGGCCTCCGCTGCAAAGGCCCGCGAGGCCGTGGCCAGCGTCCCCCTCTGGTACCACACCCTCGAGGTCGCTCCCGGGGTGACCACCCCCGGCTGGTTCGATCTGCGACCGATCGTCGACAAGCTGCCCTGGCCCGACGTGCGCGGCAAGCGCTGCCTGGACCTGGGCACCTACGACGGCTTCCTGGCCTTCGAGATGGAGCGCCGCGGGGCGCGCGAGGTCGTGGCCGCCGACGTGGCCGACCACGAGCACTGGGACTGGCCAGTGCGGTTGCGCGCGCGCGGCGTCGAGTACCTGCGCACCGTGGCCGGGCCGGAGAAGGGCGTGGGGCTGCGGGTGGCCACGGACATCCTGGGCTCCTCCGTCCAGGCCGTGGAGGCCAGCGCCTACGACCTGAGCCCGGAGTTCCTGGGCACCTTCGACGTGGTCGTCTGCGGCAGCCTGCTGCTGCACCTGCGTGAGCCGCTGAGGGCGCTGGAGGCGATCCGGTCGGTGTGCTCGGGCCACTTCTTGAGCACCAACCAGGTGGACCCGCGCCTGACCGTCTTTGGGGGTAAGGCACCGCTGGCCCGGCTGGAGGGCATGACCGACCTGTGCCAGTGGTGGGTGCCCAACCCGGCCGGACACCGCCACATGCTGACCTCGATGGGGTTCGCCCTGGAACGGGAGACGGGGGTGTATGCCATCCCCTTCGGTCCGTCCCACCCCGTCCGCGGGGACTCGCCCCGCGAACGGGCCGGCGGCCTGCTGCGCCGGGTGCTGGCCGGCAACGACGGCGTGCTGCACCACGCGGCTCTCGTGCGGCCAGAGCCGGCATGAGGCCGCGGCTCGAAGCCGGGCTGCGGCGGCTTGGCCTGCGCCCCGGCGACCCCGAGCCGCCACCCGACCTGGATCGCCTGGTCCTGGACCCCGTCCAGCAGCGGATCGTGGATCAGACCCTGCCCTTCACCATCACCGGCGTGGCGCGCCTGCATGCGCTGGTGGACGCCGTGCGCTACTGCGTGAAGCGCCAGCTGCCCGGGGCCTTCGCGGAGTGCGGGGTGTGGCGGGGCGGGTCGGTGATGGCAATGCTCCTCACGCTGCGCGACCTGGGTGTGGAGGACCGGGACGTGTACCTCTACGACACCTTCGAGGGGATGACGCTGCCCACCGAGCACGACGTCTCGCCGGTCGAGCCGCCGGCCCTGGCCAGCTGGAGCGAGTCCAGTGCGCGGGGCGAGCGCCCCTGGGCGCAGTTCTTCTCCCCGGAGATGTTCGATGAGGCGGCGGTGCGGCGCAACGTGCTCTCCACCGGCTATCCCGCCGAGCGCATCCACTTCGTCCGGGGGCCGGTGGAGGAGACGATCCCCGCCACCGCGCCCGAGCGGCTCGCCCTCCTCAGGCTCGACACCGACTGGTACGAGTCAACGCGCCACGAGCTCGTGCACCTCTATCCGCGGCTGGCCGACGGCGGCGTGCTGATCGTCGACGACTACGGCCATTGGGAGGGAGCGCGCCGGGCCTGCGACGAGTACTTCGGCAACGAGGCCGCCCCGGTGCTGCTGAGCAGAGTCGACTACACCGCCCGGCTGGCCATCAAGCACTGACGCACGCGCCGCCGCGCGCCAGTCGCGATCTCAGCGTACGGCGGCCCGCTCCAGCGCCGCTTCGATCTGCTCGTTGTAGGCGGCCTCGGTGAAGCGGGCGGAGGTCTCGGCGCCGCCGGCCCGCAGCCGTTCGCGCAGGGCGCGATCGCCGGCCAACCGCCGGATCGCGTTGGCCAGGGCCTCGGCGCCGGCATCGGGATCGACCACCAGGCAGTTCTCGCCGTCGCGCAGGTAGGCGCGCTGCCCGCCCCGGCCGCTGGTGATCACCGGGCGTCCCACGGCCATCGCCTCCAGTGGCACCAGCCCCCAGGGCTCGCGCCAGGTCACCGGGAACAGCACCACGTCGGCGTCGGCGTAGGCGGTGGCGATCCGATCGCGCGGGAGGGTCTTAAACGCCACGCGGTCGGCCAGCCCGAGCCCCCCGGCCAGCGCCCGGAGCTCCGCCAGGTGGCGGTCATCGCCGCCGCCGGTGACGGTCAGCGTGGCCTCCCCGGGCAGCCGCCCGAGGGCGCGGATGGCGCTGTCGATCCCCTTGCGCGGATCGATCCGGCCCACGTAGGCCAACCGCCACCGCCACGGAGCCGGATCGGCAGGGGTGAACAGCTCCACGTCGATGCCGGGGTGCGCGATCGCCCAGCGCGGCAGGTCCCAGCGGTCGCGCGCGGCGTCGCGTACCTGCTCGCTGTTGAACAGCCACAGCGCGGCGCCGCCCAAATCGAGCGTGGTCGGGACCCCCGCGAGGGCCTCCGCGGGCCGGGCGAGCGAGCGCAGCCGGCCGCGCAGGAAGGTCCGCAGCCACGCGTCCACGTCGGGGCCGTACAGCATCCAGTCGTCGCCCACCAACCCCACGGCCGGGATGTCCTGGCGGCGGACGCGCTCGATCATCGACAGTGACATGCCGCCCATGGCCCACCACACGACAACGTCGGGCTCGAGCACCAGCAGCCGCTCGGCGAGGACCCGGGCGTTGTGCCTCTCCAGGACAAGGCGCTCGTGGGCGCTGCGCGGCGGGAAGTCGTGGTCGTGCCAGTACCAGTCCAGGTCGCGGTGAACGTGCGAGGGATCCCGGGTGCCGGCGGCCGCGGGAAGGTTGAAGTCACTGGTCAGCACCTCCACCTGGTGGCCGTGGGCGCGCAGGTGGTCCACCGAGGACCGCCAGGTCAGCTCATAGCCGCCCAGCGAGTGGGGTGGGTACAGGTTGCCCACGGTCAGGATCCGCATCGGCCGGCACGGTAGTCCGGCACGGGGCTCCGCGTCGTGCCTGACGGTGGCTTAGGCTCCCGCCGCGTGCACACCGGCCCCCGGGACAGCGAGTGGAAGGGCCGGACCGTCCTGCTGACCGGCGCCCAGGGCTTCATCGGCTCCTGGCTGGCCGAGCGCCTGCTCGACGCGGGAGCCAGGGTGGTGGCCTTACGCCGGGACGTGGAGCCCCAGGCCCGGTTCGTGGCCGACGGCATCCAGGACCGCTGCGTCGTGGTGCCGGCGGACATCACCGACTACGCGGAGCTCGTGCGGGCGCTCAACGAGCACCAGGTGGACAGTGTCTTTCACCTCGCCGCCCAGACCATCGTGGGCATCGCCAACCACTCCCCGCTCTCGACTTTCGAGACCAACATCCGCGGCACGTACATGCTGCTCGAGGCCTGCCGCACGGTCAGCGTGACGGGCGATCCGATCCGGCGGGTGGTGGTGGCCTCCTCCGACAAGGCCTACGGCGCCCACGACCAGCTTCCCTATACCGAGGAGCTCGCCCTGAACGCGCGCTACCCATACGACGTCTCGAAGGCCTGCGCGGATCTGATCGCCCGCTCCTACGCGGCCATGTGGGGTCTGCCCGTGGCGGTCACGCGGATCGCGAACGTGTACGGCGGGGGGGACCTCAACTGGTCGCGCCTGATCCCCGGCACCGCACGAGCCCTGATGGATGGAAGCCCCCCGGTCATACGCTCGGATGGCTCACCCGAGCGCGACTACCTGTACGTGGACGATGCGATCGACGCCTACCTGGCGGTGGCCGCCTCGCTCTCCTCGGCGCAACGTGCGGGCCGCGCCTGGAACGCGGGCTGGGGGGAGCCCCACCCGGTCAGGGAGGTGGTGGACCGGCTGGTCGCCGCGTCGGGGGTGGACGTGGAGTCCGAGGTGCGCGGCGAGGGGGTGCCGCGCGGCGAGATTGATCGCCAGTCCCTGGACGCGTCGGAGCTCGAGCGGGCGCTGGGATGGCGACCCAAGGTGGGCCTCGACGAGGGGCTCAGGCGCACGTGGGAGTGGTACCGGCGGCGTCTGGCGTGAGCGGTTGGGGGGGCGCCGCACCGGGGGGTCCCATCCACGTCGACCTGCTTTCTCCCGCGTTCTTGCACAAGGTGCGGCGCGGC
>JBPCNQ010000054.1:0-4250 GCA_051001095.1 Thermoleophilaceae bacterium | reverse complement strand
GAGGCACTTCAGGAGGTCGTGCACCACCGCCGCCGCCGCGGCGATCCACACGCCACCGGCCGGGCTCGAGAGATCCTCCGCATATGCTCGGCAATCCATCCCCTCAGCGCCGGGGACATGCGCGCGGCGCTCGACCTGGTGGACCGTCACCCCGAGCTGCCCACCCGTGACGCCCTTCACGCGGCGACCGCGCTGACCCACGGCCTCACGACGGTGGTGAGCGCCGACACGGACTTCGACGCGATCGGGGAGCTGCGCCGGATCGACCCCCTGGACCATGCCGCGACCGCCGAGGTCCTCGGTCTGGACGATTGAGCTCGTCGGACTCGCAAAAAAGCGCTGAGCAGCCCCATGAACGCAGCGCGCGCTCGGCGCGCGAGGTGGCGACTGGGTTAGGCTGGCGGACCCACCGGCAGATGGATCAACTCAAGGTCGTCGCGGTCAATACGGGTGTGGTCTCGATCGCACGAAGCCAGCGGAAGTTGATATGGCCGGCCCGACCCGAGCAAGCAGGAGCGGCGCGGCAAACGCAAGCAGGCTCGCAGGTCGCGCAGGCGCAATCGCCGCTGAGGGCCGCCGGCGCACCGCCCGCCCGGACGCGGGCGCTGCGCCGGGGCTCGCGCTACGTCAGCTGCGACTTGCCGCGCACCTTGGAGCCCCGCAAGTCGGCGTCCTGGCGCCGCTCGGTGGCTCGCTGGGCCACGGCCTGGTCTTGCTCGCGCTGCAGGCGCTTCGTCTTTCCGTCCTTGCGGGCCTTGGCGTTGCGACCCTCCAGGGCTTCCATGTGGGCCTTGTAGGCCGATCCGTCGGGCTTCTTGCCTCGCGAGCCGGGCGCTTCGTCGGTGCTGCCGCTCATGCGTGAGCTCCTCAATGCCCCCAAAGGTTTGTGGCCGCACGAGGATGCTGGGGGCGGGACATCCGGCGGTGGACGTCTCCTAGGAGGGTACGCCTATCGCGGACGACCCGCAGACGGTCGAAGTTGGATCGGCTTTCGGGCCACCCCACCGCACGGCGGTCCGCGGCGCCCATCTAGGCGATCGCGGCCAGCAGCCACGGCGACTCGGCCGGTCCCGTGAGCGCGAGCGTCCAGCGCTCGGTGAAGGTGGCCACGCCGCTCTTGCTTCCCGACACGACGTCGGTGGTGTCGCGGTCCTCCACGTAGCGGGTGGCGGCCACCTCCACCTCGATCCCCATCCACGCCGGCTCGGACTCCACATGCACCTCGGTAACGCGGATTCGCCGCACGCGCGGCCCGCGCACCACCAGGCGGGTGCGACCGGAGGCATCCCCGCCGCTGAGCAACTGCTGGACGGCCCCGGGGGTGGACACGGCCTGAAGCGCCGCGTCGTCGCCGTCCACCGCCTCGGCCCAGGCCGCCACCACGCGCCGCGCAGCCACCTCCATCACGTCGGGGGCGAAGCGGCCGTCGGCCACCGACAGGTCGAGCGCCTGCTGCCGCGCGGTGCCCTCGAAGTCGAGGGTGGCCAGATCGGCGGTGGTGAAGCCCTCGGGCACGGCCTCGGCGGTCGCTAGCTCGGT
Organism: Thermoleophilaceae bacterium; assembly: GCA_051001095.1. Lineage (GTDB taxonomy): Bacteria > Actinomycetota > Thermoleophilia > Solirubrobacterales > Thermoleophilaceae > JAAYBF01. The sequence goes on along the minus strand of JBPCNQ010000054.1, from coordinate 2,711 downwards.
GACGGCCTGGCCGCGGATGCGCTCGGTGTCGGCCTCCGGTAGGGCCACGATCTGGTCGTCGAGGTGGTGCGCGCCCTCGGACTGCTGCTCGATCGAGATCACGGTCCAGCGCTCGTCGCGGCGGGCCAGCGTCCAGTACTCCGCTGCCCGCAGGAACTCGTCCCCCTCGCCGTCCTCCATGAGCCTGTGCCCGTCCGCGGTCTGGACGTAGGAGGACAGGTCGGCCGTGATGAGCACGGTGGCGCGGTCCTCGGAGTCGTCCTCGCGGTTGACCAAGCCGACGCACGTGACCTCCGGCGCCTCTATGACCCGCACACGGTTGTGCCAGCCCCTTCGCCCGAAGTCGGTCATCCGGCGCTCCCACTCGACCATCAGGTCCCCGCCCACGAGCTCGTGGAGCCGGTCCAGGTCGCGGTCGTCCCAGGCGCGCTGGGTGGTCAGGTAGAGCTCTCCCGCCTCGCGCTCGATTCTGTCGGCGTCCAGGTAGTCGTCGTCCTGGGCCGCCTCGGCCCCGGCGGCGTGCACGAGCTCGCGGCGCAGCTTGACCTTGCGCCGTCGGCGGGCCGCGGTGAAGGCGCCACTCAGCAGCACCAGCAGGACGATCACCCCGATCACCAGGAACAACCCAAAGCCGCCCCCCGAGCCATGCGAGCCGCCGCCGCCAAATCCGCCTCCCCCGCCGCCGCTGAATCCGCCGCCGCCTCCTCCTCCTCCTCCACCGAAGCCGCCGCTGCCCCCGCCGGCGCGGGCAAAGGCGAGGTCGGCCATCGCCACCGTCAGGATGGCAGCGAGGCCAAGGAGCAGGATGACTGGACGGCGCCTCACGAACGTCATGGTAGGTCGCCGCCGCGTGGACGATGACCGACCGTACGAGATCGTGGCTGGGAGCGCGGCGGCAGGCCGCCTGGCGCCGGCGGCCTGCCCTCGCAGCCTCAGCTCTCGTCGCCGGAGTCGCCCAGCGGCGCTATGTCCTCATCGGAGTCCGCGTCGCCGTGGGACTCGAAGCGGGAGTCGGATGCCGAGCCGGGCGCTCCACCGGAGACGTCCTCTGAGCCGGGACCCTCTCCTGAGGTCCTCGGACCGCCGATGTCGCGGTCGCTTCGCTCGCCCTCCCCCCCGGGATGCCCCTCGCCGGGCTTGGTGTGCACGTCGGGGCCGTCGCCCTCGACGGTGATGCCCTCACGGTCGGGCTCGCCCGGTCCCTCGGTGGTCTGCGGTGCGTCGTCCTGCGGGTTCATCTGCGGTCTCCTTGGTCGGGAAAGGTGGCGCTTACCCCGAAAAGCCACGGCCATGCCGAGCCTTTCCAACCACGGCTCCGTCAACCCCTCCGGCCGTATCCGGTCGTGACGACCAGACGCGCCCCCCCCGTAGGGTTAACACGGGCCTAACACTCCTGGCTTTGAACAACCTGCACAAGGGGTATCAGCCCACGATGGAGCAGGACAAGGGCCGGCCAACCGTGGGCAACTGGTTCGCAACAGCGGCGATTGCCCTGGCGATCGGGCTGCTGGTGGTGCTGGTGCTGCTCTTCACCGGCGCCCTGCTCGACGCCCCCGACGACCTGGTCACGGTGCTGCTGGCCGGCGTGGCCGGGGTGGCGGTCGTGGGCTGGTGGCAGGACAAGCTGGCCCGCGCCGAGCGTGACCGCGCGGAGGCGACAAAGCGCCGCCAGGAGGAGAGTGAGCGCGAGGAGCAGGAGCGGGAGCGCGACCAGCGGGACAAAGAGCGCGAGCAGCAGGAGCGCGCGCAGCAGGAGAAGTACATGCACGAGCTCAAGTGGCGCGTCCGGCTGGAGCGCGCCCATAACGCCGAGCGCCAGTGGGCCCGCGAGCTGCGCGAGCAGGTGTCGCGGCTGCACCGCGAGCAGGGGGCCCTGGGTCACTCCGGCGACGTCCGCGAGCTGGTCCTGCAGACCGCCGTGCGGCTGGTGGAGGCCGACAGAGGGCTGCTGCTGTCCCGCGAGGACCAGGACGGCGACGGCGACTTCGACATGGTCTGCAGCATCGGCTTTCAGAACGATCCGGCCCACAGCGCGGTGGCCCAGGAATACGCCGGCAAGGTCCTGCGCCACGACGAGACGGTGCGCGAGGACGACTCGAGCGAGCTGCACGGCGACGGTCGCAACGAGGCCGACGAGGAGATACACAACCTGCTGGCCATTCCCATCTACATCCAGGACCAGTTCAGCGGGGTAGTGCTCTGCGCCAACCGCGAGGCAGGTTTCGACGATCTGGACGACGACGTCCTGCTGGCCCTGGGCGACCACGCCGGCGCGGTGCTCGAGAACGGCCGCCTGCACGGCGAGCTGCGTACGTCCTACGTCTCCACCGTCCGGATGCTGGCCGAGGCGATCGAGGCGAAGGACCCGTCCACGCGACTGCACTCCGAGGAGGTCGCCGACTACGTCGGAGCGGTGGCCGACCAGCTCGACATCGAGCCGCGCCGGCGCGAGGAGCTGCTGATCGGGTCGCTGCTGCACGACGTGGGCAAGATCGGGATCTCCGAGCGGATCCTCCTGAAGCCGGGCCCGCTGACCCCCGAGGAGCGCGACGCGATCGAGCTGCACCCGGGAATCGGGTTCCGGCTGGTGCGCCAGGTGCCGGCTCTGGAGGGGATCGCGCCCGCGGTCCTGCACCACCATGAGCGCTACGACGGCAACGGCTATCCCGAGGGCCTGGCCGGCGAGGGAATCCCGCTGGAGGCGCGCGTGA
>JBPCNQ010000053.1:0-4978 GCA_051001095.1 Thermoleophilaceae bacterium | reverse complement strand
GGCCAAGGAGGGCCGGACACACATCCTGGGCAAGATGGCCGAGGCCATCGAGGGGCCGCGCCCGGAGCTGTCCAAGAACGCGCCGAGCATCGGCCAGATTCAGATCGACACCGAGAAGATCGGCATGATCATCGGCAAGGGCGGCGAGACCATCCGCGCGCTGTCGGAGGAGTTCGAGGCTCAGATCGACATCGACGACGACGGCACGATCCGCGTCTTCGCGATCAACGGAGACCAGGGCGACGCCCTGGTCCAGCGCATCGAGTCGATGACCAAGGAGATCGAGGTCGGCGACGAGTTCACCGGCAAGGTGGTAAAGACCACCACGTTCGGCGCCTTCGTGGAGCTCTCCAAGGGTAACGACGGCCTGCTGCACATCTCCAACGTCAAGCCCGGCGAGCGGGTCGACGCGGTCGAGGACGTGCTCAGCCGCGGCGACGAGATCGAGGTGCGCGTGGTCGAGGTCGACACCGAGCGCGGCCGTGTGGGCCTGCGCCTGGCCGAGGACCCCGACATCGCGGGCAAGAGCTCCGAGGAGCTGGCCTCGGTGGGCACCGGCGACAAGCGCGGTGGCGGTGGTGGCGGCGGCGGTGACCGCGGCCGCCGGGGCGGCAACGGCGGCCCCGGCCGGGACCGGCGCTGATCAACGAAGCAGCCGACATCACGACGCTCGATTCGGGCGTCCGGGTGGTGAGCGAACGGGTCGAGTCCGTTCGCTCCACCGCCGTCGGCATCTTCATGCGCACCGGAAGTCGCGACGAGGCCCCCGAGCAGGCGGGCCTCTCACACTTCCTGGAGCACCTCCTGTTCAAGGGCACCGACCGGTTCACCTCGCTGGAGATCGACGAGACCTTCGACGCCATGGGCGCCGAGGTCAACGCCGGCACCTCCAAGGAGACCACCACCGTCTACTCGCGCTTCCTGGACCGCCATCTCGACGACGCGTTCGACGTGATGGCGGACATGGTGCTGCGCCCGACGTATCCGGACATCGACTCCGAGCGCCAGGTGGTGATCGAGGAGATCGCCATGTACGAGGACGAGCCCTCGGACAAGGTGCACGACGTGCTGGCCGACGCCGTATTCGGGGATCACCCGCTGGGACGGCCGGTCATCGGCCGGGCCGAGGTGATTCACAACGTGCCGGTGCCCGACATCGCGGCCTACCGCGATCGGCACTACGTGTCCTCGAACCTCGTCGTCTCGGCGGCGGGGAGCATCGACCACGGGCGGCTGGTGGAGCTGGTGGAGGGCGCCCTGGACGACGGCGTGGCCAAGCCCGCGCCGTCCATGCCCAACGGCGTCGCGGTGCCGGCCGACCCGCGCCTGTGCTTCTACGCCAAGGAGACCGAGCAGTACCACCTCGCGCTGGGCGCACCGGGGCTGTCGCGCGGTGACGAGCGCCGCTTCATCCTGCGGGTCCTGGACACGATCCTGGGCGGGTCGACGTCCTCGCGGCTGTTCCAGGAGGTGCGCGAGAAGCGCGGCCTGGCCTATGCCGTCTACTCCTTCGCCTCCTCCTACATCGACTCGGGCCAGGTCGGGCTGTACGTGGGCACCCGCCCCGACAACGTGGCCGAGGCCATGAGCGTGATCGGCGCCGAGCTGCGCCGCGTGGCGGCCGAGGGCGTGACCGCGGACGAGCTCGAGCGCGCGCGCGAGAACCTGAAGGGCCGCACGACGCTGGCCATGGAGTCGACGCTGGCCCGGATGAACCGCCTGGGCTCCTCGCTGATCACCGGTGTGCCGTTGCTCTCCCTCGACGAGATCCTGGCCGAGGTCGACGCGGTGACCCTCGAGGACGTCCAGCAGCTCGCCCGGGAGCTGTTCGACCCCGCCCGGATGTCCGCGGCCGGGGTGGGGCCCGACGAGGACGCCTTTCGCGAGGCCGTCGGCGAGGTGAATCCAGCCCTCGTGGCCGCGTGATCAGAAGCTCGTCGCTGGTGTTCGCGTGATCCGAGTCGCGGTCTCCGGCGCGGCCGGACGGATGGGGGCCACGGTCTGCCGGGCCGTGGAGGACGCGCCCGACATGGAGCTGACGGGCCGGGCGGACCCCGCCCTCGGGGTGGAGCTTTCAGAGGTGCTCGGCGACGCCGACGTGGTGGTCGACTTCTCCCAGCCCGGCACCGCGCTGGAGAATGCCCGCCAGTGCGTGGAGGCCGGCGTTCATTGCGTGGTCGGGACCAGTGGCACGGACTTCTCGGCGCTGGAGGGGGTCGGCTCGGCGAACGTCTTCTTCGGGCCCAACTTCGCGATCGGCGCGGTGTTGATGATCGAGGCCGCCCGGATGGCCGTGGAGCACATGCCCGAGTGCGAGATCATCGAGCTGCACCACGACCAGAAGCTGGACGCTCCGTCGGGGACGGCGGCCCATACGGCGGAGGTGCTGGCGGCGGCCGGAGCGAACGTGCACGAGCCGATCCACTCCGTTCGCCTTCCCGGGCTCGTCGCGCACCAGGAGGTGCTGCTCGGCGGTCTGGGACAGACGCTTTCGATCCGCCACGACTCCATCAGCCGTGATTCGTTCATGCCCGGGGTCCTGCTGGCCGTGCGGAAGGTGGGCGGCCTGGAGCAGTCGCCCACGATCGGGCTGGAGAAGCTGCTGGTCTGAGAGCCTCGGTGCGGTGCTCGCCGGATCGACGATTCGGCTGCGCTCCTCCCGCGGGTGCCGCTAGCTCTTGCCGTTCGAGCGCAGCGCCCGCGGCACCACGAAGCGGATCCCCGAGCGCTCTTCGTCGATCGAGCACGTCTTGTTGTCGATCAGGCCGACGCGCTTGGCGTGGGGGACCAGGCTCATCTGGTTCAGGTAGTTCTCGTGGCCGCGCTTGCGGGTAACCAGCCAGAGGTAGCCCGAGTCCTTGAGGCGCGGCCGATAGCTCGCGAGCACCTCCTGGCCCTCCTCGAGCGACTCGACCATCACGATGGCTCCGTCCAGATCGCCGGAGCGGACCAGGCCGCGGCCCAGCGCATCCTTGGCGTCGGCGCGCAGTCCCGAGCCCACGTCACCGCTGATCTCCAGGCGCTCAGCCGCCTTGACCCCGAGCTTCTGCACGGTCGAGCGTGCGGCGTGGTCCTTGCCTGTGCTTGCTTGACGGGTGCCTGCGGTTGCCATACGGGTGCAACGGATTGTGACATCTGGAGGTGACGGCCGTGGGCCTGCAGGTCACCACCCGGACGCCCCGGGGGCGCGGTAAGGTGCGGTCAGGCGAACTGAAGGAGGCCAACGTGGGCTTCATGGACAAGGCCAAGCAGATGGCCGATCAGGCACAGCAGAAGATCGAGGAGGCCCAGAAGCAGTTCAACGACGGCCAGGCGCAGCGCTCCGAGCAGCAGGCCGGCGCTTCGGGCCCTCGCTACGACGCCAACGGGCGGCCGATCTCCGAGGCCGCTCCTCCCGCCGCCGAGACCCCGGCCGCCCCCGTGAGCGCCGGCGATCAATCCCCGGGCCCCGAGCCCGCCGCCCAGCCGCCGCCCGCCGATCCCGGCACCGTCCCGCCTGACGCCGATCAGCCCGCCGCCCAACCGCGGCCGGTCGAGCCGGTCCCCGTCAAGGAGGGCGTGAACGCCACCCCGGACCCCTTCAAGCCGATCCAGTGACGGCTGCGCCGCCCCCGCGGCGCCCGAGGATCGCCTCCTGACGGTGGCGTTTCAGGGCATCATCACCGCGATGGTCACGCCGTTTCACGAGGACGGCAGCCTGGACGAGGACGGGTCGGGCCGGCTGATCCGCGACCTGCTGGACGGCGGCTCGGACGGCCTGGTCCTGGGCGGGACGACGGGCGAGGGCCCGACCCTGACCGACGACGAGGCGGTCGCCCTGTGGGAGATCGGCGTGGAGGTCGCGACCGGCCGGGGCGCCCCCATCATCGCCGGCACCGGCACCAACGACACGCGTCACACGATCGAGTTCACCGAGCGTGCGGCCGCGGTCGGAGTCGACGGGGCGCTGGTGGTCACGCCCTACTACAACCGGCCCAGCCGGGCCGGCGTGGTCGCCCACTACCAGGCCGTCGCCGCCGCCACCGACTTGCCGATCGTGCTCTACAACATCCCCCAGCGCACCGGGCTGGACATGCCCAACGACCTACTCGCCGAGCTGGCCGGGATCCCGACCGTGCTCGGCGTCAAGCAGGCCCGCTACGAGGATCTGGAGCCCATCGAGGGACTCGACCTGCTGGCCGGCAACGACGACCTGCTGGGCAGGGTGCTCGACCTGGGTGGAACCGGGGGCATCCTCGTGGCCTCCCACCTGGCCGGGCGCGAGATGCGGCGCATGATCGACGAGCCCGAGCTCCGCGCGGAGCTCGAGCGGGAGTTGCTGCCCTTCTACGGCGCCCTCTCGGTCGCGCCCGCCGCAGCGTCGGTCAAGGCCGCCCTGGGCCTGCTCGGCCGCGACGTGGGCGAGCCAAGGCTGCCCCTGGTGCCGCCCAGCGAGAGCGAGCTGTCCGCCATCCGCCAGGGCCTGGAAGCCCGCGGCCTGCTCGAGACGGTATGACCGTCGTGCGCAAGCGGCCGGCTCGGCCGCGAGGCGTCTCGTGAGCGCAACCCTGCGCGTCCTGCCCCTCGGGGGCCTGGGCGAGATCGGCAAGAACATGACCGTGGTCGAGTACGACGGCAAGATCGTGGTGGTCGACACCGGTCTGCGGTTCCCGACGCCCGACCAGCTGGGCATCGACCTGGTGCTGCCCGACTTCACCTACCTGCGCGAGCGCCAGGCCGACATCGAGGCGATCGTGCTCACCCATGGACACGAGGACCACGTGGGCGCGCTGCCCTTCGTGCTGCGCCAGTTCGACGACTGGCCGCCGATCTACGGCGGCCCGCTGACCATCGCCATGGTGCGCTCGAAACTGGACGAGCACAAGCTCAAGGACGTGCCGCTCGAAGAGATCCGCCCGGGGGAGGAGATCGACGCCGGGCCGTTCGTCGTGGAGCCGGTGAAGATGGCCCACTCGATCCCCGACATGTTCGCCTACGC
>JBPCNQ010000052.1:0-10153 GCA_051001095.1 Thermoleophilaceae bacterium | reverse complement strand
TCCACCACGTGGGCAGCACGGCAGTGCCGGGCCTGGACGCCAAGCCGGTCATCGACATCCTGGTGGGAGTCGAGAACTTGGAGGCATCCTTCGCCTGCTTCGAGCCGCTGGCGAGGCTGGACTATTTGTACGCGCCCTACCGCGCCCACGAGATGCATTGGTTTTGCAAGCCGCATCCGAGCCGTCGCACGCACCACCTCCACCTCGTGCCCACGGACCGGCCGCGCTTCGGCGCCGAGCTGGCGTTTCGCGATCGCCTGCGTTCCCGACCGGACCTGGCCGCACGGTACGCGGCGCACAAGCGCGAGCTGGCGGACCGCTTCGAGCACGACCGCGAGGCCTATACCGAGGCCAAGGCCGAGTTTATCGAGCTTGCTTTTCGCGGGTAGAGGGCCTCGCTTCCCCGCAAGCTCACGAGCGTGGCGCGTGGTCAGTCACGCGGCGCGTAGCGGTGATGCAGCATCAGGTCGTTGCCGTCGGGATCGGTGAACAGCGCCATGTGGCAGACGCCGGTATCGAAGGTGTCGCCCGCGAACTCGACGCCCTTGGTCTCGAGCTCCGCCCGTGCCGCCGCTACGTCGTCCACGTGGATCGCCGGATGGGCGTTCTTCTGCGGCGCGAACTCCATGCCCATCTTCTCCGGCTCCCAGATGCCGAAGCAGGTGTCGCCGATCCAGAACTCGAAGCGACCGCTCTGGTCGGGCCGCAGGCCGAGGGTGTCGACGTAGAAGGAGCGCGCACGCTCCGCGTCGCGGGAGGGGATGCCTATGAAGTCGAGTCCGTTCATGGGGACGATGGTACGACGCGCGGCCCCACGCGCCGTACCCGTCAGCATCCGAACCACCTGACCGCAGCACACACCACCGAGGAGGATCGATGAGCACGCAGACATCACCCGTCACCGGCGTGGACTTCACCATGCTCCCGACCAGGGACTTCGACGCCGCCGTGGAGTTCTACGGCACCGTCCTGGGCCTGCCGTGCACCAAGCGCTACGGGCGCGTGCCCGGCGCCGAGTTCGAGACCGGCAACCTCACGCTGGTCGTCTTCGACTTCTCCGCGGTCGGCCGTGAGGTGGCCAACGGAGGCCCGGTCGCCCTGCGCGTGGATGACGTCGAGTCCGCCCGCGGCGAGCTGGAGTCGCGGGGCGTCTCCTTCATCGGCGAGACGATGGACTCGGGCGTGTGCCACCAGGCGTTCTTCGAGGATCCCGACGGCAACACGCTGATCCTGCACCACCGCTACGCGCCGCGAGACTCCGACGGCTGACGCCCTGGTCGGCTCGGGAGGCCAGGCAGGCGGCAACCCTCACGAGCGCCGTCAGAGTACTCAGCCCCGCGCCTCGTTCAGCGCACCGGCTGCTGGTCCACGCTGAACACGTTCACGACCCGCCCCTCCTCGCCGCGGGCTTGGGTGCGCAGGTCCGCGGCGTCCAGGTTCACCGAGTAGATCGTTCGGTTGCCCGAGACGTTGCGGTGAAACAGCACGCGCTTGCCGTCGGGCGACCAGGCGGGCTCGAAGCCGCTCTTGCCGGTGAGCCTGCGCAGCCCGGTCCCGTCCTTGCGCACGCGGTGGACGTTGCCCGAGCGCACGAACGTGAGCTGCGAGGCGTAGGGGGACCAGTTCGGCTTTCCGCCGCCCTTGCCGGTCAGCCGGCGCAGGTTCTTGCCGTCGGCATCGATCAGGTAGATGTTCCCGTTTCGCACGAAGGCGATCCGCCCGTCCAGCGCCCAGGCCGGCTCCGCGCCGCCGGCGAAGGTGAGCTGCCGGCGCGAGAGGCCGTCGGCGCCCGAGATGTAGAGGTTGCGCTTGCCCTGGGCGTCCACCGCCTGGAAGACCAGGTTGTTCCCGGAGGGATCCCATGCCGGGCGGCTCAGCCCGATCAGGCCGGGCACGGTGAAGGTCTTCGCCTCGGTGCCGTCCGCGCGCATGGTGCCGATCGCGCCGCCGACGTCGAACGCGATCCTGGAGCCGTCCCTGGACGCGGCCGGGTTGCCCGGGCAGGGAGCCGGAGTGCCCTCCTGGCAGGTCGGGCCGGCGAGGCGCTGGTCCGAGCCGTCCGGGTTGGCGGTGGCGATGCCGTGCGGGGAGAATCCGCCGACATCGCCCTGGACGAAGGCGATCCGCCCGGGCGTGCCCGGAAAGCCAGCGTCCGCCGGCAGGGCGCCGGCGCACAGGGCGAATAGGGCGGTAACGGTGACTGCGAGAGCGCGCATGGTGCCTCCGGTGGTCAGGGATGCGCACGTATGAACCAGAAACGGTGAGTCGAGTTGCGCAGTGGCCGACCTCCGGTGCGGGCGGCCGGACGGGTTCCACCGATCAGGCGATCCTGTTGCCGTCAGCGCCCGAGGCGCACGCGGTCCCACAGCTCGGCGGCGGCATCGGCCGTGCGTCCGCCGGCGTCGCCGAACGAGACGCGCAGGGGACGGGTGAAGCGCTCGGCGTCCAGGCCGGTCCGGCGCAGGGCGGCCCAGAGGGCGGCCAGGGCCAGGAGGACAAGCAGCAGCCACCCCACCCAGGCGGGGGTGCCGTCGTTGACCCGGGCCGAGACGGGCGGGGTGGAGATGTCGCCCAGGCGCCGGCGGGCGGCCGCCGTGGGGGCGGGGGGGGCCGGGACGTTGACCCCGCCGACGGCCGCTGCGCCACCGGCCGCGGTCGCGCCGCCAGAGCCGCCAGAGCCGCCTGGGCCGTCCCCGTTGGTGGGAGCGCCCGGGGCGGGGACCGCCTGGGTCTGGCGTGGATTGGTGCCGCCGGGCGAGCTTCCGCCGCACCCCTCGCGCCCGGCACTCAGCTGGTCGGCCAGGCCCGGCGCGTACTGCTCGACGTCGGGCGGCAGGTTGTCCCGGCCCTTCTTGAGCTGGCCATCGGAGTACTTGCAGGGGTCGATCGTGCCGTTGCGGCGGTAGTCGTCGATCGGGTTCGCCGAGGCGGGGGCGACCGCCACGAAGAGGGCGATCGCCGCGACGGCTGCTGCAAGGGCGCGGGTCATAGTGGGGAGGGTAGCGCCGCCTGCGCCGCGGGGGCCCCGCTTCAGCCGCCTGCGCCGCGGGGGCCCCGCTTCATCTCTTGAGCGCGCCCGTCACAATGCGCTGTCGATGGCGGCCACGACCACACGTCGCCCCTCCAGGGCCCCCCGTCCCGCCGCCCGCGTCCTGGGCCGGCTGACTGGGCTCGGCGGCGCGCCCCCCGCCGCCGCGCTGCTCGGGCTGGGGCTGGCCGTGGCGGCGATCTATGCGGCCTTTGCCCACGGGTCGATCGGCATCCCCGAGGAGAGCAGGCTGCAGGTCGGGGTGGCTGCCATTGCCTTCTTCGCCTTGGCCGGACTGCTCTACGGAAGCGGTCTGAGCCTTCGCGCCCCGACCGGGGCGAAGTGGGGAGTGGCGCTGCTGGTCGGCTTCGCGGCGTGGGCCGCGCTGTCGATCTCCTGGTCGGTGGCCCCCGACGAGAGCTGGCTGGAGGCCAACCGCGCCCTCTCCTACGCGCTGGTGGTGGGGCTGGGCATCGCGCTGGGCTCGAGCCTGCCGCGGGCGGCCGAGCGGGCCGGCGTCGGCTTTCTGGCCGTGGCCACGCTGATCGCCCTCTACGCCCTGGGCGGCAAGCTCTTCCCGTGGCTCCACATCGGTGGGCTGATAGATCTCAACCACACCGAGCGCTTCTCGCGCCTGCGCGCTCCGCTCGACTACTGGAACGCGCTGGGCCTGGTGTGCGTGGTGGCCGCGCCGATAGCCATGCGGGTGGGCGCGGAGGCGCGCTACCGGGTGCGGGCCCGGTTGGCCGGCGTGGCCTCGCTCGTGCTGGTGCTCACCACCCTGGCCCTCACCTACTCGCGCGGCGGGTTGCTGGTGCTGGTGGCGGCCGTGGCCCTGACGATCGCGCTCGGGCCCGACCGGCTGCGCCTGGCCGCCCTGTTCGCGGCGGGCATCGTGGGTGCCGTGCCGCCGGTGCTGGTGGCCCTGGTGCGCGACAGCCTGACCACCGACGGCCTGCCCGTCTCTGAGCGAAGCGGCGACGGGCTGATCTTCCTGGCCGGGCTGCTGCTGGGGCTGGCGGTGGCGATCGTGCTCGGTCGGTTGGCGATCAAGGCGGGCGATCGGCTGCAGTTGGGGCCCCGGGGGCGTCGGCGGGCCCGTCTGGGCGCGATGGTCGGCGGGGTCGGGCTGGTGGCGATCGTGCTCGGCGCGCTGGCTCTCTCGGACCGCGGCATCGGGGGAACGATCTCGCACCGGGCCGAAGAGTTCACCAAGCCCAAGCTCGACCGCCAGAACGATCCTGCCCGCGTGCTGCGGACCAACTCCGGCAACCGCTGGGTCTGGTGGGAGGAGGCCGTGGGCGGGTGGAGCGACCGGCCCCTGGCGGGCTACGGCGCCGGGTCGTTTCCCACCACGCACCTCGCCTACCGGACGAATGTGATCGAGGTACGTCAGCCCCACAGCGTGCCGCTGGAGTTCCTGACCGAGACCGGGCTGGTGGGCGCGCTGCTTGCCCTCGGCGGGCTGGCTCTGCTGTGCGTGGCCGCCACGCGGAACCTGCTCGCCCGCCCACATGGCCCCGAGCGGGCTTTCGCGGTCGCGCTTCTGGCCGGTGTGCTTGCCTGGGTCCTGCACGGGTGGGTGGACTGGGACTGGGACATCCCGGGGGTCACGCTGCCGGTGCTCGCCCTGCTCGGGGTGCTGGCCGCCCGGCCCCGGACGGAGGGCGCGATCACGGCGGCCGAGCGGCCGCGCGCGGGCCGATCGCGCGGCCTGAAGCTGGCCGCCGGCGGGGCGGCTGCGTGCGTGCTCATCGCCCTGGCGGCCCTCCCGGCGCTGGCCCAGAGCCTTACCGACTCGGCCCTGACCCGCGCGGCCGGCAACACTCCATCCGGCCTGCGCGCCGGCGAGGAGAAGGCCGCGCTGGCCAAGCGGCTGAACCCCTTCTCGGTGGCGCCGGTCTTCGCCCAGGCGGCGATCGCCGAGCGGGGCAACCAGCCCGATGCCGCCGCGGGGCTGCTGGTGGAGGCAGTCGACCGCCAGCCGGACAATCCGCAGACCTGGACGCGGCTCCTGCGCTTCCAGGTTCTGGTGAACGACTCGACTTAAGCCCTGAGGTCGTTCTACGCCATGGTGTCCCTCGACCCGGTGGCCGGGTTCCGGGCGAGCGGGATCGTGGGCCTGGCTGTCTATGACCCGGCGCGGTCGGCCACCGCCACCGGCACTCCGCTCCCCGAGAAGGTCGATCCGCCCCGAGTGCCCCCGGCGCCCAAGAACCCGCTGTCCAGGCGGCTCCAGCGTCAGTTCGGGGGCCAGAAGGATCCGACGCCGACCCCGCCGACGCCTGCGCCCACCCCGCCGAGGCCCGCGCCCACCCCGGCTCCGGCCCCCACCCCGGCTCCGGCCCCCACGCCGACCCCTGCGCCCACGCCGAAGGCGACGCCCAAGCGCGCGCCGTCGGCTCCGCCGGGCGATCCGTTCCGGCTCGAGGGTTAGAACGCCCGTCCTGAAGCCGGGGCGGATGTACTAGCGCAGCGAGCTCAGGGTCCGCTCGAGGCCTTCGCCGAGCCCGACCTCGGGCTGCCAGTCGAGCTCGGCTCGCGCGCGCGTCGCGTCCAGGGAGATGTGTCGGACCTCGCCCGGGCGCTCCGGGGCCCGCTGGGCCTCGAAGGGGTGGTCGGCCTGCTCCGCGAGGACGGACACGATGTCCAGCACGCTCGTCTCGATCCCCGTCCCGATGTTGAAGGACCCCCCGGCGTTGGAGCCGACCGCCGCGAGGTTGGCCGAGACGACGTCGCCCACGTAGACGTAGTCGCGGGTCTGCAGGCCGTCGCCGAACACGGTGGGCTGGCCGCCCTCCAGCAGCTTGCCGCAGAAGATGGCCACCACGCCGGCCTCCCCGAGCGGGTCCTGGCGGGGGCCGAACACGTTGCCGTAGCGCAGCGACACGGTGGACAGGCCGTGGAGGCGGGCGAACAGGTCGCAGTAGTTCTCCGCACAGAACTTGGACAGGCCGTATGGCGCCTCGGGGGCCACGGGATGGTCCTCGGGCGCGGGGAGGATCGTGCCCTCGCCGTAGATCGCACCCCCGGTAGAGGTGTTGATCAAGCGCCGTACGCCGGCGCCGCGGGCGGCCTCGAGCACGTTGATGGTGCCCCCCACGTTGATCTCCATGTCCAGCCCCGGATCGGCGGCGGACTTGCGCACGTCTATCTGGGCCGCCATGTGGAAGATGACCTCCGGGGCGACGCGACCGACGGTGTCCCCGAGGGCGCCGGCGTCGCGGATGTCCACCTCGGCCAGCTCGGCGCCGCCGGCCAGCGCGCGCTCGAGGTTCTCGCGCCGGCCGGTGCTGAGGTTGTCCACCACGGTCACCTGGTCGCCGCGTTGCACGAGGGCGTCGACGAGGTTGGAGCCGATGAATCCCGAACCGCCGGTTACCAGTGCACGCATGGCGGGGCACCCTAGTACACCGTCCGGGCTCGCCCGCAGCCCTTGCTAGCGTCGCCGCCCGTGGCCGGATTGCTCGTGACCTTGGAGGGAATCGACCGGTCCGGCAAGAGCACCCAGGCGGTGCTGCTCGCCCGGGCGCTGGACGGCGACGCCATCCTCGTGCGCGAGCCCGGGGGGACCCCGGCCGGAGAGCGCGTGCGCCAGATCCTCAAGGACCCCGACGTGGCGCTCGGCGCCGAGGCCGAGGCGCTGCTGTTCGCCGCCGCCCGCGCCGAGCTCGTGGGCCAGGTGATCGGCCCGGCGCTTAAGGCCGGCCGGATCGTGGTCTGCGACCGCTTCCTGGACTCCTCCCTGGCCTACCAGGGGGCCGCGCGCGGCCTGGGTGTCGAGGCCGTTCGCTTCATCAACGCGCCGGCGGTGGGAGGGCTGCGACCGGACGTGACGGTCCTGCTCGAGATTGCCCACGAAGCCGCGGCCGGGCGCGGCGCCGAGGACGACCGCTTCGAGCGCGAGGGCGAATCGCTCCAGCGTGCGGTGGCCGAGGCCTACGAGGCGCTGGCCGCGGCCGACCCCGAGCGGTGGCGGCGCGTGGACGCCGCGCGCGCTCCGCAGGACGTGCACGCCGATGTGCTCGCCGCCGTGAAGGAGGCGTGTTCGTGAGCGGTCCCGCGCCGGCCGGGACCGAGGACCATGCCCACGCGCGCGTGACGCTGGCCGCGGCGCTTGCGACCGGCCCCTCCCACGCCTACCTCTTCCACGGGCCCGCCGGCGTGGGCAAGCGGGCAGCCGCACGTGCCTTCGCGGCCGAGCTGCTGGCCGCCGGGTCGCCCGATCCGGGCAACGTGCGCCACCGGGTCGAGGTCGGCACCCATCCCGACCTGACCTGGGTGCGACCCACCGGCGCCCACGTGATGCGCACAGGCGACGTGGACCAGGCCGTGGTGGGCGCCGCCACCCGGACGCCGTTCGAGTCCTCGCGCCGGGTGTTCGTGCTCGAGCGCGTGGACACTATGAACGACGAGGTGGCCAACCGGCTGCTGAAGACCTTGGAGGAGCCGCCTTCGTTCGTGCACCTGATCCTGCTGACCGACTCACTCGGTCAGGTGATCGACACGGTGGTCTCGCGCTGTCAGCTCGTGCGCTTCGACCCCCTGCCCGCAGCGCGGCTGGCCGAGGCGCTGGAGGGCGAGGGCGTGCCCGCCTCGCGTGCGGCCGCGTCTGCCCGGCTGGCGCTGGGCAACGGGGAGCGCGCCCGCCTGCTTGCCTCCGAGGAGGGACAGGAGCTGCTCGCCGACGTGGAGCGAATGGTGATGGCGGCGCTCAAGCCGGGGGGAGGCGACGACGAGCCCTGGCGCGGCCTGCTCGATCGCGCCGAGGCCCGGCGGGCCGAGGCGGAGGACCGGGTGGTCGCGGCGCGCGACGAGCGGCTGCGCAGCGAGCCCAAGGGCCGCGAGCGCGGGGCGCTGGAGAAAGGGTTCGACGAGGCGGCCAAGCGCGACGGGCGCCGCGCACGGACCGAGGTGCTGGACCTGGGGCTGACCCAGTCGGCCCTGGCGTTCCGGGACCTGATCTGCCTGGCCGAGGGGGCGCCCGCAGCGGCGCTCGATCTCGACCGCGCCGAGCGGCTCGCGGCCACGGGCCCGGCCTGCGAACCACGGCGGCTGCGCATCGCCGCCGAGCGGTGCGAGGACGTGCGGATGGCGCTGCAGGTGAACGTCAGCGAGGACCTGGCGCTGGAGGCGCTGGGCTACCGGCTGGCGCGCCTGGTCGGCTCGGGCTCCTGACCGCACCCGTCGCGGCCTTCCGTCTACGAGATCGGCAGGGATGCCGAGCTCGTCGTAGGCATCGGGATCGGCCGGAGGCGATCTCGTCGTAGGCGTTCGGGATCGGGATCGGCCCGCGGTCGCCTTTTCGCTCTCGCGCACCGGGAACGCAGGCGGCGGTGGGGGGACCACCAACCCCACGTCGAACGGGTGCCCCCGGTTCTTCCGCGTGCGCAACAACGACCGCATCGGCACCTTGTCGCTGCGCAAGGGCAGCTATCGGGTCGACTGCTGAATGTCAGGACGCTGTCATGCGCCGCGGCCGCGCACCAGTTCTCTGCGTTCCTTCAGGACTTCAAGGGCAAGCTCGTCCGGCCGTGGGTGCTCAACAACGGCACCGGCACCTTCATTCGCGGGAAGGGCTCGAGCCAGGCTTCCGCGTGAAGGCGGCGGTGGGGCCCGAGCCCAAGCCGAACAGCGGCGGTCGATACCCGGCCAAGGGCCGGCCCGGGAAGCTTCCGGGTGCTGCATCGCGAGCGCGTGAACAACCTGAACATCCAGGCTGGCGCGTACCTGACCTTCGCCAAGAGCAGTGCGCTGACCTGCTCTGAGCTGTCGCAGCACTTCCGGCGGTTCCTGGGCCGCGACACCCCGCGCGGCTACTCGCTCAACCCGGCCACCGGCACGTTCCTTGACAGGGGCACGCCGATCTTCCGGGTCAAGCCCGCCTCGCCGCAGGTCTCGGGCCAGCCGGCGACCGGCTAGCCGACACGCGAAAGCCCAGGGCCGCGGCCTGGCCGGCGCGGGTCTCGACCACCGCTGCCGCCTCGCGGCACCACGCCATCCTCCACGGCCGAACGCCCTCGGCCACGCGCACCACGGCCCCGCTCGAGTCGAGGAACGCCGCGTCGATCGAAAAGCGCATCCACGCCGTGTGCACCGATTCGCAGCCGGGGATCAGCAGGGCGCAGTCCGCGGGCATCGCTCGCAGCCCGGCCAAGCCGAGTAGCCGCTGACCGAAGGTGCGCGCCACCAGCAGGGTCCCGCCGTCGGGGAGAGGACGCTGCTCGAGGCGCGAAAGGCGGTCCATGGAAGGTCAAGCGGTGACGGGGCATATTTTCGCCCCCCGTCCGGGTAGGGTCCGAGGAAGAGCTTTCAGAGCACGTTGCCGAGGACGGCGTCGGTCCCGAAGGTGCGTCCGGGCTCGGCCTCGCAGAGTTCGCGGCTGTCGTGCCGCGGACCAACGGACTCGAGGCCGAGCACAATCCGCACAGAGCCCACGCACGGGCTTGACGCGATGTCCAGCAAGGAAACCAAGCGAGCGCAAAAGATGTGGGGCGAGTCGGCCCCCTGGATGCAGATGCTCGAGCTGCCCCGGAAGGACCGATTCGTCGGGTGCGAGGGCGGGTATCTTTGGGGCCGCCCGCCGACGTAGCTCAGCTGGTAGAGCACTTCTCTCGTAAAGAAGGGGTCCCCGGTTCGAATCCGGGCGTCGGCTTAGAGGAAAGGCCTGCATATCAGCAGTTTTTGATCGCTCCGCGTTCTCTCCGCTCACCGACCCGCCAACATTTTCGCCAACATCGTGGGCGGGCCTCCGTCGCGCAGACCCTCCTGGGTCCCACGGTGAGCAATCGTCAGTTCCCTCGGCCTCCCGCGACGCGCCTGCCTGACGGGGTTACAGTCGAGCCTTCCTCCCAACCCTGAGGAGCGCATCTTGGAGGCAGACAGCGCCGCATTCCGCAACCACGCGAACCGGATCTGGGGCATCGCCGAGCTGCTGCGCGGCGACTACAAGCAGGCTGACTACGGCAAGGTGATCTTGCCGCTGGTGGTGATGCGCCGCCTCGACCAGGTGCTCGAGAACCGCCGCGACCTGGTGATAAAGCAGTCAGCGAAGTTGGAGAGGCAAGGAGTGGAGAACCCCGAGCGGGCCCTACGGCAGGCCGCCGGTCAGCAGTTCTTCAACCG
>JBPCNQ010000051.1:0-5265 GCA_051001095.1 Thermoleophilaceae bacterium | reverse complement strand
GCGGAGTCCAGGAACAGGTGGTGGCGTCCGATCATGTCCATGACGCGACCGACGGTGCCCACCACCACCTGGGCGTTGCTCTTCAGCCGCGCCGCCTGCTCCCGGATCGGGGCGCCGCCGAAGATGGCCACGACCTCGATCCCGCGCTGCTCCCCATAGGCGCGCAGCGCCTGGGTGACCTGGATGCACAGCTCGCGCGTCGGGGTGAGGACCAGCGCCTGGACCTCTCGGTCCGACGGATCCACGTACTCGAGCATGGGCAGCCCGAAGGCGGCCGTCTTGCCCGTGCCCGTCTGGGCCTGGCCGATCACGTCGCGGCCCTGCAGCAGCAGGGGGATCGTCTCTTCTTGGATGGGTGTCGGCTGCTTGTAGCCGAGGTGCTCGAGGGCATCCAGCAGTGGCTGGGAGAGCCCGAGCTCTGAAAAGGTCGTCATCTGCCTCTGAGACTACTTGGCGGGGTCCAGCAGCAACTTGCCTGAGGTGCGCCGGGCGGCCAGGTCCTCGTGCGCGCGGCGGACCTCGGTCATCGGGTAGGTCTCGCCCAGCTGCGGGCTCACCTCGCCGCGGGCGACCCGCTCGAACAGGTCGCCCAGCGGTCCCTCGGTCATTTCGCGCCGCTCCAGGCAGTGGTAGAGCCAGAAGCCCACGATGGCGCGGCTGGTCTTGAGAAGGGCGGCGTTGGAGGTGCGGACCTTCTCGCGGGTGGAGTTGCCGTAGGCCACCAGGCGGCCGAACGGAGCCAGGGCCTGCAGGCTGTGCTCGAACACCCGGCCCCCGGCGGGCTCCAGGACCACGTCGACCTCCTCGCCGCCGTTGGCCTCGACAAGCGCGGCGGTCAGGTCCTCGGTGTCGGGATCCACCGAGACGTCGGCTCCCAGTCCGATCGCCTGCCTGCGCCTGCCATCCGAGCCCGCCGTGGCGATCACCCGCCCCGCACCAAAGGCCTTGGCGAGCTGAACGGCGAGGCCGCCCACGCCACCCGCCGCCGAGTGCACCACCACGCTCTCGCCCGGCATCAGATGTGCGCTGGTGCGCAGCAGGTGCCAGGCGGTGAGTCCCTGGATGAGCAGCGCGAGCGCAGCGTCGGAGTCCAACCCGTCCGGCACCAGGTAGGTCTGGGCGGCCGCGACCGCGGCCAGGCCGGCGTAGCCGCCGGTCTCCAGCAGGCCCACCACGCGCTGGCCCTCGGCGAACCCGTGGCGGGCGGCCACGACCTCTCCGGCCACCTCGCCGCCCAGCACGAACGGCAGCCCGCGCGTGGCGACGTACTGGTTCTCGCGCTGGTGGGTGTCACCGAAGTTCACGCCCGCGCGCTGCACGCGCACGAGCAGCTCGCCGTCGCCCGGCTCGGCGTCGGGCAGCTCGGTCACCCGGAGCACCTCCGGGCCACCGAACTCCTCGATCCGAACCGCGCGCATGGCGCGGCAAGCTAGTGGCCACGACTGCGGGAGGAGCGCAGCCCGGGAGCCGGCACCTCCCGGCGGACGGGCAGGCGGGCATCGCGTTGCACCGAGGCTGTACCCTGCCGTCGCCTATGAGCCTCGTCGTGGTCGGATCCATTGCCTTTGACGCCGTGCGCACCCCCTTCGGAGAGCGCGAGAAGATGCTGGGTGGCGCCGCCGTCCACTTCTCGCTGGCGGCCTCCTTCTTCACCGACGTCCGCGTGGTCGGCCCCGTCGGAGACGACTTCGGCGACGAGCAGCGCTCGGTGCTCGAGGGCCGCGGCGTGAACACCGATGACATCGAGCACGTGGACGGCGGCCAGACCTTCTTCTGGAAGGCCCACTACGAGTTCGACATGAACACCGCGCACACCGAGGACACCCAGCTCGGCGTGTTCGGTGAGTTCGAGCCCAAGCTGTCGGACGCCTCCAAGTCGGCCGACCACCTGTTCCTGGCCAACATCCAGCCCGACGTGCAGCGGGGCGTGCTCGAGCAGGTCGACTCCCCTCGCTTCTCGGGCCTGGACTCCATGAACCTGTGGATCGACACGGCCCGGGACTCGCTGGTCAAGACGATCTCGGGCGTGGACCTGATCTTCCTCAACGACGCCGAGATCCGCCAGCTCACCGAGGAGCCCAACCTGGTCAAGGCGGCGCGCGCGATCATGGAGATGGGACCCGGCACCGTGGTGGCCAAGCAGGGCGAGTACGGCGCCGCGCTGTTCACGAAGGACGGCTACTTCGCCCTCCCGGCCTATCCCCTGGAGACGGTCAAGGATCCCACCGGCGCGGGCGACTCGTTCGCCGGCGGCTTCCTGGGCTACCTGGCCTCCCAGGACGACTGGACCGACGAGCACGCGTTGCGGCGCGCCGTGGTCTACGGCTCCACGCTGGCCTCCTTCAACGTCGAGGAGTTCGGCACCGAGCGGGTGTCGGCCCTGACCCGTGATGAGATCGACGAGCGCTTCGAGGCCTTCCGGCGAATGACTGCGCTCGAGGCAGCCGCGGCGTAGGGTGCCCTCGACGAGTTCGCGCCACTCCCTGTTCACGCCGGGCGCGGACGGGTAGCCTGGAGCGATGGGTACCCCCATGTTCGTGTGGATGTTCGTAGTGCTGAAGATCCCGATCGTCGCCGCCATATGGCTGATCTGGTGGGCGATCCGAGAGCCCGAGCCGGTGAAGGACGACGATCAGGACACCGGGGGATCCGATCGCCGCCACCGTCCCGGCTCGCGTCATCCGCGGCCGCCGCGGCGCGGAGGGCCCCACGCATCGCCGGTGCCGGCCCCCGCTCGGGTGCGCACGGTGGCCAAGGGCCGTCGCACCAGCCGCTCCTAGGCGCTAGGTTTCCCGCCCGTGAACGCCTTCCACGTGATCGGCGGGATGCTGGCCCTGTGGGCCGTCTTGGTCACCGTCCTCGGCATCACCCGCGAGGGCTTCCCCGCCAGCGAGACCGGCGAGCGGATCGTGACCGTCGTCTCGGTGCTGCTGGCCCTTGCCGCCATCTCCTCGGCGGTCATCACCTCGGCCACCGAGGGCGACGAGAAGAAAGGCGGGGACACGGCCTCGCTGACGGTGCGCTGATCTCCGTGGCCATCGACGACGGCGCCGCGCTCAGCTACACCGCTCTCTCGACCGGCATCCCCGTGTACGGATCGGACGAGGTCGAGGTCGGGACGTTGCGCGAGGTGCTGGACAACCCGCGCGAGCACATCTTCGACGGGATCGAGCTGGACCGCCGGGACGGGGTGCGGGTGTTCGTGGACGCGCCCGAGGTGGCGCGCACCGCCGAGCGCGCGATTACCCTGAACATCCCGGCGTCCGAGGTCGACGAGTACCCGCCCATGAAGGCCGGCGGCGTCCCGGGCAAGGGCTCGACCGGCTTTCTGGGACGGCTGCTCGGCCGCTGAGGCGGCCGTGGGAAGCCGGAGGCCGTGCCGCTTACGCGGCGGCACGGATACCGGCCCGTCGGGGGCATCGGCCTCCGTAAGAATAGGTGCGGAGAGCCAGCCAGCGAACGAGGAGGCAGAATGGCCGGAGAGAGCACGCAGGAGGGCGACGACGGATCCCCAGCCGGCGCCGCGGAGACCCTGACGGTGACCGACAACCGCACGGGCGAGACGTACGAGTTGCCGATCTCCGACGGCACGGTCCGGGCGATGGACTTCCGCCAGATCAAGGTCTCCGAGGACGACTTCGGCCTGATGACCTACGACCCGGCCTTCACCAACACGGCCCACTGCCGCAGCGACATCACCTACATCGACGGCGCGGCGGGCATTCTCGAGCACCGCGGCTACCCGATCGAGCAGCTGTGCGAGCAGTCCAACTACCTCGAGGTGGCCTACCTGCTGGTGCACGGGCAGCTGCCCACCCACGACGAGTACGACTCCTGGCAGCACTCGATCACCCACCACACCTACGTCCACGAGAACATCAAGACGACCATGGAGGGCTTCCGCTACGACGCCCACCCCATGTCGATGCTGCTCTCCACCGTCGGCGCGCTGTCCTCCTTCTATCCGGGCGCCAGGGACCTCAAGGACGAGACGGAGCGCTGCATGGCGGCCATTCGGCTGATCGCCAAGATGCCCACGCTGGCCGCCTTCGCCTACCGCCACCAGCTCGGCCAGCCCTACGTCTATCCCGACAACGACCTGAGCTATGCCGGCAACTTCCTGTCGATGCTCTACAAGATGACCGAGGTCAAGTACGAGCCGGATCCGCGGCTCGAGCGTGCTCTGGACGTGCTCTGGATCCTGCACGCCGATCATGAGCAGAACTGCTCCACGGCGGCGGTGCGCGCCGTCGGCTCCTCCCAGGTGGACCCCTACTCCGCCGTGGCCGCCGGCATCGCCGCCCTCTACGGGCCGCTGCACGGCGGAGCAAATGAGGCCGCCCTGGCCATGCTCGACCGGATCGGGACCGTGGAGAACATCCCCGCCTTCCTGCAGGGCGTGAAGGAAGGCGAGGAGAAGCTGATGGGCTTCGGCCACCGCGTCTACAAGAACTACGACCCCCGTGCGCGGATCATCAAGAAGCACATGGACGAGGTCCTGGACGCCACCGGCGGGCTGGACAACCCCAAGCTCGAGATCGCCAACGAGCTGGAGAAGCGAGCGCTGGACGACGACTACTTCACCGAGCGCAAGCTCTACCCCAACGTGGACTTCTACTCGGGCCTGTTCTATGAGGCGTTGAAGATCCCGACCGGGATGTTCACCGTGATGTTCGCCATCCCCCGCACCGCCGGCTGGCTGTCGCAGTGGCTGGAGATGCTCGGCGACGAGGAGACCAAGATCGCTCGGCCGCGGCAGATCTACACGGGCGACCGTGAGCTGGAGTATCAGGCCATAGACCAGCGCTGAGGGGTGCCCTCTGCTAGACCGGCAGCGGCGGTAGTGGAGTACCAGACCACATCGATCTGGCGCGCCGTCCAGTGCATGGCCCCGGCGTAGCTCAACCCCGCCTTCTCCATCACCCTTCGCGACGCGCCGTTGTCCGGGTGGGCGATCGAGATGACCTCGGGACGGCCGAGCTCCTCCAGCGCGAATTGGACGGCGGCGCGAGCGCCCTCGGTGGCGTAGCCCCTCCCCCATACGGCGCGGTCGTACAGCCAGCCCACCTCGGTGTTGTGGGCGTCGAGCTCCCAGTCGGGGTGGCGCTTGACCCCTGTGCGACCCACGAAGCGGCCGCTCTGCTTCTCCTCCACCGCCCAGTGCCCGAAGCCCCATTTCCGCCAGTGCTCGCGCAGCAGGTACACGCCGTAGGCGCACTCCGTCGGGGTGGCCGGCCGCGCGGGCCACATGAAGCGCATGACCTC
>JBPCNQ010000050.1:0-5611 GCA_051001095.1 Thermoleophilaceae bacterium | reverse complement strand
CGGACAGCACAGCGATGAATAGCCAGCGCGCCCGGATGCGCTCGTCGAGCTCGTCCAGCGGCGCCTGGGCGGTCACGATCGCCCCATGGGCCAGGGCCGAACGCTCGGTGAACGCCCGCCCCTCTCTGACGCGTGTGCCGATCGAGATGACCGGACGGCCCCGCCGGCCGATGCTGAGCTCGTGCCCCGGCCGGACGAGGCCAGCGAGCGAGGGCCGGTCGAGACGCTCCCTGCGCTCGAGCTTGTCGTCGATCGCCACGGCCACGCGGTCGGCGTCAGCCTTGAGCCGGGTGCGCGACTCCCCCCGGAGGCGGTGACTCTCCACGACGCCCAGCGGCACGCCAAGCACGACGATGGCGACGAGGGCGATCAGCGCGGTCGAGAAGAGCAGCCGGCGGCGCACTAGGCCTCGAAGCGGAAGCCGACGCCGCGTACCGTCCTGATCATGGTCGGCGCGCGCCGCACCGACGGAGCGCTGTACATCGCGGGCGGCATCGGCATCACACCGATCCGCGCGATGCTCGAGTCGGCGACCTTGCCGGCCGGGCACGCGTCGCTGCTCTACCGGCCGTGGACACAAACGATCTCATCCACCGTGACGAGCTCGACGAGCTCGCGCGCCGCCGCGGGATCGACGTGCGTTACCTGAGCGGCGACCACCGCGACCCGTCCGCGCGCCACCTGCTCGGCGCTCGCCACCTGCGCCGCCTCGTGCCCGACCTGGCCGCCCGCGACGTCTTCCTCTGCGGTCCCCCGCCCATGACCGACGCGACGGTGCGGGAGCTGAAGCTGGCCGGCGTCGCGCACCGCCACATCCACACCGAGCGTTTCGCCCTCTGACGGCCATGCCACGCGCCATCACCGCACTCCTACTCACCGTGGCCGCCAGCGCCCTGCTGTTCAGCTTCCGCCCCACCCCGGCGAAGGTCGCGCTCGCCCCGCCGGTGGCCGGCTCGGGACCGTCCCGGACGGCCCCCCGGCGCGTCCGCCACCGCGAGTCGCCACGGCGCGCCCGCGGACGCATCGCCGCAGCGCACGGTGCCCGGGGCGGCAGTGCGCGACCCCTACGGCACCGTCCAGGTGGCCGTCACGCTGCGGGGCAAGCGGATCCTCGACGTCCGGCCGCTGCAGCTGCCGCTCACCGATCCCACGTCGAGCTGATCAACAGCCAGGCCGCGCCCCAGCTGCGCGGCGAGGCGCTGCGCGCGCAGAGCGCCCAGATGGACGTGGTCTCCGGGGCCACCTACACCAGCGAGGCATACGCGCGCTCGCTCCAGGCGGCACTCGTCCGGGCCCGGGCCTGAACCGACTAGCTTCGTGCGGCGCACCGAACACATCATGGGCACCGCGTTCGACCTCGACGTCCGCGACGCAATCCCGCCAGCCGCGGTCGACGCGTTCTTCGCGCACCTGGTGCGCATGGACGCCAGCTTCAGCACCTATCGCAGCGATCGCCAACCTTTGCCCAACCTTTGCCCAGCCTCGACCGGGCCTCGACGTGGCCGTGGCAATACTCGCGCCATGACCTCAATCGCTCAAGACAGGCCAACTGGGCCCGTCCCGACTGACGCCAAGCACGACCATCTCTCCGAGCTCGTCCAGGACGTCACCGCCCGCGCGCTGACCGCTGCCGGCCTGGCCGGCATCGCCCTCGTCCACCTGCTCGACTCCATCGGCAAGTACGGCGAGGTGCGCTACATCTTCTGGATGTACGTCGCACTGATGGTCGACAGCCTCACCGTTGGGGGCGCCATCCTCCACCATCGCCATCGCGCTACCTGGCTGGTCACCGCCGGCCTCGCCGCCAGCGCCGTAGTGGGCTATGTCGTCAACCGCACCGTCGGACTGCCCGATGCGACCGACGACATTGGCAACTGGACCCGAGCCGCTCGGGCTGGCTTCGCTGTTCCTCGAGGGCACAGTCATCGCAGTGGCCATGTACGGCTACCGTCTCGCCCGGCGGATCGCGGCGTAGAAACGAGCTGGTTCGTTTGTTGAGTGGCGGCGGCCCCGAGGGCCACACCGCTTGAACTTCGTCATGTAGAACATCTGGTGTCTTTTCGTCGTTGGGTTGGCCTTCAACCGAACCGGAACGTAGGAGTGGCCGATGATCCGCCCGTGAGATGGTGAGTTTGAAAGTGAGGCCCGGCGCTGTCAGTCGCCCAGGCGGTAGCCGGTGCCGCGCACCGTGACGATCGACTCCACCCCGAAGGGCCGGTCGATCTTGTCGCGCAGGTAGCGCACGTACACGTCCACGATGTTCGAGCGGTTCTCGTACTCGTAGTCCCACGCGTGCTCGAGCAACTGGTAGCGCGAGAGCACCTCGCCGGGGCGGCGCATGAAGGTCTCCAGCAGCGCGAGCTCCTTCTGGGAGAGCCCGATCTCGGTGTCCCCGCGCCACACACGCTGCTTGGCGGGATCGAGGCGGAGGTCATCCACCTCCAGCACCGCCGGGCGCTCGATCGAGCCGCGCCGGGCCAGGGCCCGCAGGCGGGCCAGCAGCTCGGCGAAGGAGAACGGCTTGATCAGGTAGTCGTCCGCGCCTCCGTCGAGCCCGGCCACCCGATCCTGCACGCCGTCACGAGCGGTCAGGACCAGGACCGGCGCCCAGATCTTCTCGGCCCGCAGGCGGCGGCAGGTCTCGAAGCCGTCGATGCCCGGGAGCATCACGTCGAGGACGATCGCGTCGTAGTCGGTCGCGCCGGCCATCCAGAGCGCGTCTTCACCGGTGCCGACCAGATCGGCGGCCATCCCGCCGGCCACCAGCCCGCGGCGGATCACGCTGGCCATCTTCACCTCGTCCTCGACTATCAGCACCCGCATGGCCGGGAAGTCTGCCCCAGTCCCGTGAGCACCGGATGAGAGCACGATGACGAAGGGCTTTTCCCTGGCCCGCGGCGGCAGTCCGATCTAGTGTGACCCCATGCTCCAGCGGCTCCCGATACGCGTCAGGGTGACCCTCGCCTTCGTCGCGGTGATGGCGGTCGTGTTCGCCGGCATGGGCGTGTTCATCTACCTGCGCCAGGGAAGCGAGCTGCAGGACACAATCGACCAGGGGCTTCGCTCGCGCGCGGCGGACATCACCACGCTGGTGAGGGAGGCAGACTCGGGGCTGTCGGAGTCCGGTCGCAGCCCGCTCACCGAGACCGGTGAGTCCGTGGCCCAGATCCTCGACCGTCGCGGGCGCGTGGTGGACGCCCCGCCGGCCCTGCGCAACAGGCCGATCGCCGGAACGGCGACCGTCCGTCGCGCCACCCGGGGAACGATCTTGGTGAACCGCACCACGGTGCCCACGAGCGACGGTGAGACCCGCCTGCTGGCCACGCCTGTGACGGCCAACGGCGACCGGCTGGTCGTGGTCGTGGGCGCTTCGCTGGAGGCCCGAGAGAAGTCACAGCACAGCCTGGCCGCAGTGCTGGCGCTGGCCGGACTCGGGGCGCTGGCGTGCGCCGCCGCAGCGAGCTTCGGCGTGGTGAGCGCAGCGCTGGCGCCGATGGAGGCCATGCGCCGCCGGGCCGGCGCGATCCAGGCCGCCGAGCCGGGCGCCCGGCTGCCGGTGCCCCGGGCCCAGGACGAGGTTCACCGGCTGGGCGAGACGCTGAACTCCATGCTCGACCGCCTGGAGGACGCCTTCACGCGCGAGCGCCAGTTCGTCTCCGACGCCAGCCACGAGTTGCGGACCCCCATCGCGATCCTGAAGGGGGAGCTCGAGCTGGCGCTGTGGACGAACGCCTCTCCGGACGAGCTGCGCGCGGCGATCAGCTCCGCGGTGGAGGAGAGCGATCGGCTGACCGAGCTGGCCGAGGATCTGCTCGTGATCGCCCGGGCCGACCACGGGCGGCTGCCGGTACGACGTGAGGACGTGGACGTGCACGAGCTGCTCGGGACGGTGAGCCGGCGATTTCAGCTGCGCGCCTCCGAGCACGGCACGGAGATCGTGGTCGAGGGCGAGCCGGGCGAGGCCGTGGAGGGCGATCGGCTGCGCCTGGAGCAGGCCCTGGGCAATCTGGTAGAGAACGCCCTGCGCCACGGCACCGGTCCGGTGACGCTGTCGGCCGGACGCTCCTCGGACCAATCCGCCGTGCTCAAGGTCTGCGACCACGGCCCGGGCTTCGGCGAGGGCTTCGCGGCCTACGCCTTCGAGCGCTTCTCCCGCGAGGACTCGGCCCGGGCGCGCGGGGGCGCCGGGCTCGGTCTGGCCATCGTCGAGGCGATCGTCCAGGCGCACGGCGGCGGGGTCCGGGCCTGCAACAGGCGCGGCGGCGGGGCCGAGGTCGCCTTGATCATTCCCGCGGCCGCTCGGGATCGCGCAGGCGTTCCAGCGCCGACCTGACCCAAGGCATCCCTATCTCTTCACGGCGGCGTCCACCGCCCGCTGCAGCTCGGCCGCGCTGAAGGCACCCTCGATGCGGGCGGCCACGCGACCGCGGCGGTCCACGGCGAACAGCCACGGCTCGCTGGGCAGGTAAAAGGCCTTCACCTGGGGCCGGTAGCACTTGGACAGATCGTTGCCCACGAAGATCTCCTGCTGGATGAACTCGGCGTCGGCGCCGCGCCGTGCCTTGCCCTGCTCGGCCACGTCGACCACCGGTCCGCACACCCGGCTCTGGCAGAGGGCCGGCGTGGCGAACAGCAGGATCGCCGGCTTTCTGCCCAGCACGTCCTTGAACGACTTGTCGTGCTGGGTCGAGGGCGGCGCCCGGGTGTCGATCTTGCGGATGTCACCGCCCGCGCTCGCCTTCGTCGGCGTGTCGATGGCGGGGGGCTTGTCGCCGATGTCGGGGACCTTGCTCGAGGTGCTCACCTTGATCGGGCCGGCCACGCTGGCCGCGGGAACCAGGCGACCGTGCAGCCGGGCGATGGCCAGCACCTCGTAGGCCCCCGCCTTGGGTAGGTCGACCTCGGCCACGTAGAGGGACTTGGCGGCGTCGGGGTCAGAAGCCGCGGACCGGCTCTGAAACTGGGGCTTGACGGCCAGCGACTCCCATTTGGCCGGCACGGCCCTCCGCGCCTTGCCGCCGCCGACCCGGGCCACGTAGACCACTGCCGAGAGGTCCGAGATCTGCTTGCGCGCGGTGTCGAAGAGGGCGAAGCCGAACCGGTTGGAGCCCGGCTTGTACACGCTCTGGGTGGGGGCCAGGATCAGCCCTTTACCGCCCACGCCCTTCTGCAGCTGGGCGAGCGTCTTGCCGTGGGCCTCGGGGAAGTCGGCCGGGCGCGCCGGGGACGGCGGCGGCTGGGCCTTCTGGTCTACGGAGTCTCCACCGCAGCCGCCGACGAGCGCCAGGGCCAGCACGGCCGACAGGCATGCGGATAGCCGTCGGCGGGACACGAGCCCAAGGCTAGGGGACGCCCCCGGCGGGCGCGGAAGAGGGGAAGATCGAGTCAGCGGGTCGAGGCGAACAGGCCGTCAGGTACCCGCTGGCGACATCGAGCTCTTGTCTCATACGATGCCGTTGCCTCACGAGCCGGTGAGCCTAGGCGGGCCGGCCGGCGGCTCAAGATCGGTCCTTCCCCCTGAGAGGAGAGTTGCAATGCGGCTGGGTCTGCACGTCGGGTACTGGGGACTGGGGCTGACGGCCGCCGAGCTGCTGGAGATAGTCCGGGAGGC
>JBPCNQ010000049.1:0-8031 GCA_051001095.1 Thermoleophilaceae bacterium | reverse complement strand
ATTGCAGCGGTCCGGTTTCTCAAGTGGGTGCTCAAAGACGCGTTCGGCCTCGGTGCATCTGTGGGGAGGCTACGCGAAGAACGGTCGCGCAAGCCCCGGCGCTCCTATCGCTCGGCGGGCCTGGCATCGGTGCTCTCGCTGCACGCCGCTGCAATGATTAGGCGGCCGTCCAGTATGGGGTTGCCCTGCACGTCGTGGCGTTCTGAGTGCCCAGTGGCCCACACGAGCTGTGTCGTCACGCCTCTCCGCACACCCCACGCGCGATAACGGGAAATTATGGGTCTCCGGTCGTTCGTGTGGATCGGGAGGGTTGGTGATGGCCATCCGGTACCTCGCCTAAATACCCAACGAGCCCGGTACCGTCGCTACTGCTTCACACGGATGCGATAGCGCTCGGTCTATGTCAGTGCCGTAGGTGCAGCCGCTGAGTACGCCCTCAGCGGCTGGAGTCGTCGTCCAGCTCGGGAAGGTTCTTGATGCCCTCCCGCGTCTGCCACTTGGAGTAGTTGTCCTGCATGGCGTCGATCAGCTCGCGCATGAAGCGGGGCGAGAGATTGATCCGGGATACCACCACGCCGGGAATGGCCTCCTCCTCTACCTCGTGGTCCACGCGCGCAAAGGTCACGGTGAACTCGTAGTCGGAATGGCTCACGTTCGCGAAGTTCGCGTAGTGGCCCGCCATGACCTCGGGATCGGCGTGGATGTCGTACTGCTTCTCGTCTCCTTGCTCTGCCACGGTTGGCAGTATCGCACCGTTCGCGCAGGCCGCCTGATGAAGATCGTCGTGCTGGCGGTGGGCCGGCTGCGCCCGCCCTACGCCGACGACGTCCAGCACTACAAGAAGCTGCTGGCCGGGCACGCCCGCGTGGAGCTCGTGGAGCTCAAGGACGACGACCAGGTTCCGCGCCGGATCCCCGAGCGCAGCTTCACCGTCCTGCTCGACGCCGGCGGGAGGCCCTACGACTCCGAGGGCTTCTCCGGATTCCTCGAGCAGCGGCGGCAGTCGGGCATGGACCTGTGCTTCGTGGTGGGCGGCCCCAGGGGCCACAAGCAGGCCCGCGGCGACATGTCCCTGTCGCTGGGCCCGATGACGCTGCCCCACCAACTGGCCCGGGTGGTGCTGCTCGAGCAGCTCTACCGGGGGCACAAGATCCTCGCCCGGGAGCCTTACCACTACTGACCGGCCGGCACCCCGCCCCTGAGGGCTCAGGTGGTCGGGAGTCGGGCGCCGGCGGGAACGGCCTAGATTGCGGGCAGCATGGTCGATCCCGTCGCAGAGCTCGCCCGGCAGGTCGCAGAGGCCTCCTGCGCCCTGGTCGAGGGCCCCGTCCAGCCGCCCTCGCTCGAGCGCCCGCGCAAGCCCGAGCTCGGGGACTACTCCACCAACGCCGCGATGCTGCTCACCCGTTCGCTGGGCGAGCAGCCGCGGCAGATCGCGGAGCGGCTGGGCGAGGCGCTCACCGGCCGGCTCGGGGACGACCTCGAGCGCGCCGAGGTGGCCGGCCCCGGCTTTCTGAACCTGTTCATGTCCGGCTCCTGGTACACGCGCTCGGTCGCGGGATTGATCGAATCGGGCGAGGACTACGGGCGCGGCACCGGCGGCGAGCGCGTGAACGTGGAGTTCGTGAGCGCCAACCCCACGGGCCCGATCACCGTCGCCTCGGCCCGCCACGCCGCCTACGGCGACTCGCTGAGCCGGGTGCTCGAGATGGCCGGCCACGAGGTCGACCGCGAGTACTACGTGAACGACCACGGGACCCAGATCGAGCGCTTCGGGGCCTCGATCGCCGCGCGGGCGCGCGGGGAGGAGCCACCCGAGGACGGCTACCACGGTGAGTACGTGACCGACCTGGCGGCGCGGATCGGCGCCGCCGGAGAGCTCGACGCGCCCGAGCTGGCGCGGCGCGGCGTGGCGCTGATGCTGGAGGACATCGAGGCGACGCTCAAGCGCTTCGGCGTGCACATGGACCGCTTCACCCGCGAGAGCGAGAGCCACGGGCGCGGCGCGGTCGGGGGCGCGATCGAGCGGCTCAAGGAGCGCGGACACGTCTACCGCCAGGACAGCGCCACCTGGCTGCGGACCACGACCTTCGGCGACGACAAGGACCGCGTGCTGGTGCGCTCCAACGGTGAGCTGACCTACTTCGCCGCCGATATCGCCTACCACGAGGACAAGCGCGAGCGCGGCTATGACCGCGCCATCGACGTCCTGGGCGCCGACCACCACGGCTACGTGGCCCGGCTGCAAGCCGTGTGGGAGGCGCTGGGGGGCTCCTCCGGCGGTCTGGAGGTGGTGATCATGCAGCTGGTCAACCTGCTCGAGGGCGGCGTGCGCGCACAGATGTCCAAGCGCGCCGGCGCGATCGTCGCGCTCGACGATCTGCTGGACGACATCGGCGTGGACGCCACCCGCTGGTTCCTGCTCCAGCGCAGCCACGACACCACCCTGGACCTGGAGCTGGAGCTGGCCCGGCGCCAGAGCCAGGACAACCCCGTCTACTACGCCCAGTACGCCCACGCCAGGATCGCCAGCATCCTGCGCCGGGCGGGGGAGGGCCGGGTACGCGAGGCTCTGGCCGCGGATGTGGCTCAGAGCCCCGAGCGGCTGCACCCCTCGGCCCGCGCGCTGGTCAAGCGCCTGGCGGCCTTCGGTGCCGAGGTACGGGAAGCCGCCGCCCGCCGGGCGCCCCACCGGATGACCACCTACGTGACCGAGGTGGCTCAGGACTTCTCGGCCTTCTACCGTGACTGCAAGGTGGTGGGAGCCGCCGAGGAAGGAGGGGACGAGGACCTCAGGATCGCCCTGAGCGAGGCCACGCGCAGGGTGATCGCCCGGTCGCTGGAGCTGCTGGGGGTGTCCGCCCCCCAGGAGATGTAGCCTGCGCGGTCACGCAACTTCTGTCCCTCCCTCGCGTTGACCTCTTCCAAGTGAGCCGAATGAACCGTCTACTCCTGCTGGCGCTCGTCGCCTTGGCCGCCCTCGGCGCGCTGCCCTCCGCCGCCGGCGCCGGATCGCGCCAGATGTCGATCTTCGAGGACGACGCCGTGCTGCTCGGCCTCACCAACCACGACCCGGACAAGGCCATGGCCGAGGTCAAGTATCTGGGGGCCGACGCGGTCAGGGTCTTCGTGGTGTGGTCCCGCGTGGCTCCCAACGCCAGGGAGCGCACCGTTCCGGCCGGCTTCGACGGGGCCGATTCCAACTCCGCGGGCTATGACTGGGACATCTACGACCGCTTCGTCGAGCGTGCGCAGCGCCACGGGCTGAAGGTCGTCCTCTCCCTCTCCGGAGGCGCCATTCCGTACTGGGCGTCCAACCAGCCCAGCAAGTGCCCTCACCACATCGGGGGCTACCGCAAGCTGGGCAAGTCGTGCATGTGGAAGCCCAACGCCACCAAGTTCCGTGAGTTCTCCCGGGCCGTGGCCACGCGCTACCGGGGCAGGGTCGACACCTACTCCCTGTGGAACGAGCCCAACCTCGAGCACTACCTGTACCCCCAGCGCAAGCGGACGAGCTACGGCACGGTCGATCTCGGCGGCAAGCAGCTGCGCCAGCTCTGGACCGCGGGCTACCGGGGCTTGACGAGCGCCGACCCGCGCGCCCGTCGGCGGGTGCTGTTCGGTGAGACCTCCGCGATCTCCTCGCCCGTGGACACGCTCTATTCGGCGCTGTGCCTGAACGAGAAGGGCAAGCCCTACACGGGCCGGCTAAAGAAGGCGCAGGGCTGTTCGAGGCCCAAGGCGTTGCCCATAGCCGGTCTGGCCGTCCACCCCTACAACAAGGACGCGACCGGGAACGTGTTCACGCGCTCCTTCACCAAGGACTCCATGTCCATGGGCTACCTCAGCCGCGCGACCCGGGTGCTGCGGACCGCCGAGAAGTACAAGCGCATCCCCAAGGGCAAGGGCATCTGGGTCACCGAGTTCGGCTTCCAGTCCAACCCCCCCGACCGCAGGTACGGACTCAACCTGAACAGCCAGGCCAGGGCCCTCAACGAGTCCGACCGCCTCTTCTTCGGAGATCCGCGGGTCAAGGCGGTCTCCCAGTTCGAGCTCTACGACGCGCCCCAGCTTGGCCACGATGACGTTTACAACACCGGCCTGCGCCGCCTCGACGGCAAGCTCAAGCCCGCCTGGGGCGCCTACCGGATGCCGCTGGTGGTCTCCCGCATATCGGCCAGGGAGGTCGAGGTCTTCGGCCAGGTTCGACCGGCCAAGAAGAGGACCCGGGTCGCTCTGTTCGCCGCGCGCCGCGGCGCCAAGGCCAAGCGCGTCGCCCGTCCCGCCACCAACCGCTCGGGCTACTTCCGCATCCGCC
This sequence comes from Thermoleophilaceae bacterium, assembly GCA_051001095.1. Taxonomy (GTDB): domain Bacteria; phylum Actinomycetota; class Thermoleophilia; order Solirubrobacterales; family Thermoleophilaceae; genus JAAYBF01. The sequence continues at coordinate 3,713 of JBPCNQ010000049.1, read as the reverse complement.
TCAAGCGCGGCAGCGCGGCGGCCCTGCGCTATCGCTTCAGCTGGCCGAGCCCCAACGGCGAGACCTTCTCGAGCCGCACCGCCACCGCGGGCCGGCCGATCAAGTACCGCGAGAAGCCCTAGCCAACCGGACAAGCGAATCGGAGGCACCGGGATGGTGTTGCCCAGGTGATGCGCGCAGGACGGATCCTAATGATGGCGGTGACCGCGGTGGCTGTGCTCGCGCTGGCACCCACCGGGGCGAGCGCCGGGCCACGGCAATTCTCGATCATCGAGGACGACGCCGTGTTCCTCGGTCTGACCCAAAGGAGCCCCGACGCCGCGCTGGCCGAGGCGAAGGGCCTGGGCGCCGACGCGGTACGCGTGGTGCTCTCCTGGCGCCGGGCGGCTCCGGCCAGCGCGAGCCGCTTCGCGCCTCCCGGGTTCGACGCCTCAAACCCGAACGCGGGCTACGACTGGGGCGCCTCGGACGCTGCGGTGTCCCGCGCGCGCCACAACGGCTTGAAGGTCGTCCTCGACATATCGCCCTCGATTCCCTACTAGGGCTCGAGCGAGCCCGAGCGCTGCCCGCACTTCGTCGGTGGGCGGCCCAGGAACGGCCTGGGCTGCTACTGGAAGCCCGATCCGCGCAAGTTCGCCAGGTTCGCGACCGCGGTGGCCCGGCGCTACAAGGGCCGGGTCGCCTTCTACTCGATCTGGAACGAGCCTAACCTGGAGAACTACCTGTATCCCCAGTCACAGAAGACCAGGTCCGGGACCGTGGACTTCGCGGCCAAGAGGTTCAGGGAGCTGTGGCTCGGTGGCTACAGGTCGATCTCCCGCGTCGAGCCCCGGATGGGCAAGCGGGTCCTCTTCGGCGAGACCTCGGCCATCTCCTCGCCCCGCGACACCCTCTATGCGGCGCTGTGCCTGAACCGGCGGGGGCGGCCCTACCGCGGAGCGATGAAGAGGCTCCAGGGCTGCTCAAAGCCCGGCAAGCTCCCGATCGCGGGCCTGGCGGTGCATCCCTACAACCAGAGCGCGCTGGGCAACGTCTTCACGCGCTCGGCCACCCGCGCCTCGATGCCCATGGCCTACCTGAGCCGCGCGACCAGGCTGCTGAAGGTCGCCGAGAAGCACAAGCGCATCCCCAGGGGCCGCGGCATCTACGTGACCGAGACGGGCTTTCAGACCAAGCCCCCCTCCGTGCGCGGCCTCGGCCTGGGCTCCCAGGCGAGGGCCATCAACGAGGCGGACCGGCTGTTCTTCGACGATCCGCGGATCAGGTCCACGGCACAGTTCGAGCTCTTCGACGTGCCCGAGCAGCCCGGGGACGTGTTCAACACGGGTCTGCGGACCGTCGGTGGGATCGCCAAGCCCTCCCTCGCCGCCTACAGGATGCCGCTTGTCGTCACGCGCCGGCGGGGCGGCAAGGCGGAGGTGTGGGGCCAGGTGCGCCCGGCCCGCGGGCGGGTCCGGCCGGTGACCTCGGTTTCGCGATCGGCGAAGGGCCCGTTCAGGCGCCTGCGCACGGCGCGCACCAATCCGGCCGGCTACTACCGCTTCGGTGTCCTGCGCCGCTGCGCGTCGCGGCTGCGCTACCGGGCGTCGTGGCGCAAGCTCCGCAGCCGGGTCGCGCGGCCGGGGCGGCGGATCGCCTACCGGGAGCGCCTGCCTAGAGGTCGCTGAAGAAGTTGATGCCCAGGTCGTCCATGACCGACAGGGCCTCGGAGTTCAGCCGGGTCAGCTCGTTGGAGTAGAGCAGGCCCCCCATGACGATCAGCACCAGGCCCGAGACGACCGTGATCAGGCCGTAGTGGTCGCGAAAGAAGCGAAAGAAGCCCGACACCGAGGAGTAGGCCACCGCGCTCAGGATGAAGGGCACGGCCAGGCCCAGCGCGTAGAAGGCCAGCAGCAGACCGCCCCGGCCCACGTCTCCCTCGGTCCCCGCCGCGGTCAGGATGGCCCCCAGCGTCGGCCCCGTGCAGGGCAGCCATGCCACGGCGAAGGCCAAGCCGGCCACGATCGGCCCCCCGGTGGACGCGCGCGCGAGCAGCGCCTCCGGGCGCCACTCCTTGTTCAGGCGGTTCACGAACAGCGTCGCGATGAACAGCGAGCCGAGCACCACCAGCACCACGCCCGCGATCTTCTGCAGCGCGAGGCGGTGATCCTGGAGCGTCGACCCCAACCCGGTGGCCGTCATCCCCAGCGCCACGAACATGACCGTGAAGGACAGGCAGAAGAGGATCGCGGGGGCCAGCACCTTGGCCCGCCCCCGGCCGGCCTCGATGTCGGCGAAGGAGACGCCGGAGATGGTGGAGAGATAGCCCGGCACCAGTGGCAGCACGCAGGGGGAGATGAAGGAGATGAAGCCCACCGCGAAGGCGGCCACGAAGGTGGTGCTCACCTCGGCCAGGACGGTCACAGCTCGTAGGAGTCGAGTTCGGACTGCAGGCGCCGCTCGGCATCGGGCGAGGGGGCCGGCGCGCCCGGGGCGGCGGCGGCCGCGTCCCGCGCGCCGGGTCGGCGGCTGTGCCTCCACTGCAGCGCCGCCGCCCCGACCCCGCCGGCACCGAGCACCACGGCCAGCACGGGCACGACGTAGGCGGCCAGGTCGAAGCCACCGGACTCGGGGGTGGCCAGCACCCGGTCGCCGTACTCGGCCACCAGGCGGTCCTTGACCTGGTCCTTGCTCTGGCACTGAGCCACCAACCGCTCGATCAGCGCGCGCTCGCGGTTGGCCTGGGGCGCCTCGGTGGCCAGGCCGAGCGGGGTGCCACAGACCACGCACATCACCTCGTCCTCCACGTCCCCCAGCGATGTCCTGGGGCAATCGGCGGCCGCGGCGGAGACGGGCGCCAGCAGGCAGAAGACGGTGAGCACGGCGAGGGCCCGCCGGCGCATCAGCCCGCCTCCACCAGTGGCAGCACCTTCCGGCGCATGAAGGCATCGTCGACGGGTCCGCGCTGCAGCGCGGCGATCCGCCCTCGGCGGTCGATCACGATCGTCTCGGGCACCCCCGCGACCCCGTACTTGGGGCGCAACTCGTCGCTGGAGTCCTTGAGCTGGTCGAAGGTCAGGCCGTACCGGCGCACGAAGGCCTCCGCGTCGGGCGTGTTGTCCAGGATGTCGACCCCCAGCACGGTGGCGCGGCCTTCCTTGGAGATCCGCTCGTGCCAGCGCTGGAGCAGGGGCGACTCCGACCGGCACGGGTCGCACCAGGATCCCCAGAAGTTCAGGACCACCACCTTGCCCCGGTAGTCGGCCAGCGTGCGGGTGCCGCCACCCCCCAGCCGAGGCAGGTCGAAGCCGGGGGCGCCCTTGCGCTCGCCCTTGGCCAGGGAGTCCTCGATGCCGCGATCGGGGCTGTTGTGGCTGAGCCCGTAGACCAGCAGCCCGAGGAGGGCGGCGACGCCGACCAGGGCGGCGATCACGAACGGGGAGCGGAGGCGCTGCATGGGCCCTGTGGAGGGTATTGAGCCGGTGGCGCCGGCCTGTGGGTGATCAGATCTGGCCGGCGTCGGGCGCGAACAGCCGGTCGCTCTGGGGCTCCTGCGGCGGTGTCAGCGGCGGGAACGGCGTGTACTCCTGCTCTCCCTTCGCGATCGCGGCGTTCAGTGCCAGCAGCCGTGACGTGATCTCCACCGGATCAGGCAGCACCGAGGCCGGCCAGCCGTAGGCCTCGGATACCGCGTGATCGAGCTGGTCGTGGAGCTCGCGCAGCTCGGTGTGCGC
>JBPCNQ010000048.1:0-7133 GCA_051001095.1 Thermoleophilaceae bacterium | reverse complement strand
GCTCGACTCTCCTGGCCGTCGCGGCCCGTGTGGGCTGCGCACGCCTGATCGACAACACGGTCCTGGGAGTTCAGCAAGGGGGGAAGACACCCCACGAACCCCCCCCCCCCAGGGGGGGGGGGTTCCCGGGGGGGTTTCCCCCTGGTCTGAACTCCCAGGACCGTGTTGTCGATCAGGCGTGCGCAGCCCACACGGGCCGCGACGGCCAGGAGAGTCGAGCCGTTCACGCGCTCGACGGGGGAGAGGTCGGTGGCGCAGCGAAGCTCCAGGTACTCGGGCTCCACGCCGGCGCCCTCCAGCTCGGCCCGGGCGGCGGCGAGGACGGGGCCGGCCTCACGCTCGCCGGCGCCCACGGTGGCCTCCGCGGCGGCCAGTGCGCGACTCAGGGACAGGGCGCGTTCGCGCTCGGCGGGCGGGAGATAGGCGTTGCGCGAGCTCATGGCCAGGCCATCGGGCTCGCGCACGGTGGGGCGGACCTCGATCCGCGCCGCGACGTCCAGGTCGCGGGCCATCCGCTGGATCACCAGCGCCTGCTGGGCGTCCTTCTGGCCGAAGTAGGCCGCGTCGGGGGCGACCATGTTCAGCAGCTTGGCCACCACCGTGGTCACGCCGGCGAAGTGCGCGGCGCCGCGCCGCTCCGGGTCGCCGTCGAGCACGTCGGTCAGCCCGCTGACCGTCACCTGGGTGGAGAAGCCGGCGGGGTAGACCTCATGCGCCGAGGGAGCGAAGAGCAGGTCCACGTCCTCCGCCTCGGCCAGGGCCGCGTCGCGGGCCTCGTCACGCGGATAGGAGTCGAGATCCTCGCAGGGGCCGAACTGCTCCGGATTCACGAACAGGGAGACCACTACCACGTCGTTCTCCTCCCGGGCGGCCCGCATCAGAGACAGATGGCCCTCGTGCAAGAAGCCCATGGTGGGCACCAGGCCGACCGCCTGCCTCGCGGCGTGAGCGGAGTAAAGCTCCGTGCGCAGGTCAGAGACGGTGCGCACGGTTCTCACGCCGGCACCTCGCCGGCCCGGAGAGCCGCGAGCAGACGACCGGGACCCACGGCGCTGACGCGCTGGAGCATGGAGGGGTGATCTGTGTCGATCGAGTCCATCGTCCTACCGGCCCCGGAAAGGACGGCCGGTCATGTGAGTGATGAGCTGGTCCACTCCCTGACGGGTAGCGGCCTGCTGCGGTCAACCTTATCGCTCGATCAGGCTTTCCATGACCGGGCCGCCCAAACCCTTGGGCGACTCGTAGTCTGCCGGGCAGTGGGCCGCTCCACCGCCGAGCGCAGGGAGGATCTGGTCGCCTCGTACCGCGAGGCGCGCGATTGCGTGAAGTGCGCGCTGGCACAGGGCCGGACCCAGGTCGTGTTCGGGGCGGGCAACGCCGACGCCGACCTGATGTTCGTGGGCGAGGCGCCGGGGTTCCACGAGGACCAGCAGGGCGTCCCCTTCGTGGGACGGGCGGGCAAGCTGCTCGACGAGCTGCTGGCCGAGCAGGGCCTGGCCCGGGACTCCGTCTTCATCGCCAACACCCTTCTCTGCCGCCCCCCGGAGAACCGCGACCCCCAGCCCGATGAGATCGCGACCTGCCGGCCCTACCTCGAGCGCAAGGTCGAGCTGATCGAGCCCAAGGTCATCTGCACCCTGGGCAACTTCGCCACCAAGCTCCTGACCGGCTCGCCGCAGGGCATCACCCGGGTGCACGGGGTGCCCCAGGAACGCGAGCTCGGCGGGCGCAGCGTCAAGCTGTTCCCGATCTTCCATCCCGCAGCCGCGCTTCGTACCCCCAAGGTGAAGGAGCAGCTGCGTGAGGACTTCGCCAGGCTGCCGGCCCTGCTGGCCGAGCCCGCGCCGCGACAGCCGGTGGTCGAGGAGGAGGCGGGCCAACGGACCCGCGAGGATCAGCTGGGCCTGTTCGGTTGACCGTCCAGACCGACAGCGCCGAGCAGACCGAGGCGGCGGGCGCCGACCTGGCCCGGCGCCTGAACCCGGGCGACGTGGTGCTCATCGACGGCGAGCTGGGCAGCGGAAAGACGACGTTCGTGCGCGGGGCCGCACGCGCGCTGGGCGTGGAGGGACCGGTGACCAGCCCCACCTTCACCATCGGTCACGTGCTGGTCGGACGGCTGGAGGTCGCCCACCTGGACCTCTACCGGCTCTCGGACCTCTCAGGTGAGGACCCGGCCCTGCTGGACGACTACCTCACCCCCGAGCGGATCGGCTTCGTGGAGTGGCCCGGGGCGGGAGAGGCGGTGATCCCCCGTGTGGCCGCCCGGGCGAGCCTCGAGCACGCCGGGGGGGACCGGCGCCGCATCGAGATCACCCTGCCGTGAACATCCTGGGCCTCGACACCTCGACCCCGGCCAGCGCGGCTGCCGTTCTGAGGAGCGACGGGGAAGGATTCGCCCGCGACCCGGGGATCGGGGCGATCACCGGGCGGCCCGCCCACGCCCGGGAGCTGATGCCGGCCGCCGCGGCGGCGCTCGCCGACGCGGGGCTTGGCTGGGGTGATCTCGACGCCGTCGCCGTCGGCCTCGGGCCCGGTGCCTTCACGGGCCTGAGGATCGGGGTGGCCACGGCCCGTGGCCTGGCCGCGGCCCAGGGCGTGGAGCTGCGCCCCGTCTCATCGCTCGCGGCCCTGGCCGCCGGCATCGACTCCTGTCATCGGCTGCCCCTGATCGACGCCGGGCGCGGCGAGGTGTTCGCCGCCCTGTACGAGGACGGGGCGCAGGTGTGGCCGCCCTTTGCGACCAGGCCAGAGATCCTGGCGCGACGTGTGGCGGAGTCGGAGGTCTCGCCGTTGGCGTCCGGGAACGGGTCGGTACGATTCCAGGAGGCTCTCGAGGCGGGTGGCGTGCGGGTCGCCCCGCCGGGAGATCGTGGACACGTCTTGAGCGCGCTCGCCATCTGCCGGCTGGCTGTCGACACCCCGCCCTCGCCTCCCGAGACCGTGCTGCCCCAGTACCTGCGGGAACCGGACGTCCATCCCCAGTGAACGCGCCCACCGACATCCGACGACTCACCTACGCCCACCTGCCGCAGGTCATCGCGGTCGAGCGGCGCGCCTTCACCACCCCGTGGTCGCTTGCGATGTTCGTGCTCGAGCTGTCCAAGCCGTCGGGAATCTGCCTGGCCGCCATCAGGGGAGAGCGCTTGGTCGGATACCTGGTCTGCTCGCGCCACGACACGATGTGGCACCTGATGAACGTGGCCGTCGACGACCGTCTGAGGCGGGAAGGGATAGCCACCATGCTCCTGGAGCACCTGTTCGCCACCGCCGACGGCCCCGGCGAGCAGTACACGCTGGAGGTGCGCCCCTCCAACGCGGAGGGCATCCGGCTATACGAGGGCTTCGGCTTCCGTGACGCCGGCCGCCGCCGCGGCTACTACCACGACAACCGCGAGGATGCCGTAATCATGTGGCGCACCGCGGACCACGCGCGTCCCCGCGGTGGCGCGACCGCCGGTCGGACGCGCGCCGCCCGCGCGTGATCCTGGCGCTGGAGACCAGCTGCGACGACACGTGCGCCGCTCTGGTGACCCCCGGCGGCCGGATCGAGTCGAACGTCATCTCCTCCCAGGGGCTGTTGCACTCGCGCTACGGCGGCGTGGTTCCCGAGGTGGCGTCGCGCCGGCACCTGGAGCTGATCGACGCGGTCACCGCGGACGCGCTCGAGTCGGCCGGGGCCGGTCTGGACGACGTCGAGCGTGTGGCGGTGACCCGGGGGCCGGGACTGATCGGCGCCCTGCTGGTGGGGGTGTCCTGCGCCAAGGCGATGGCCGCCGCCCGGGAGCTGCCGCTGGCGGCCGTCGACCACCTCCACGGCCATGTGGTGTCCGGCACGCTCGGCGACGATCCCGTGCAGGCGCCGTATGTGTGCCTGGTGGCCAGCGGGGGCCACACCTTCCTGGCGCGGGTCGACGAGCCCGGCTCCTACCGCGTGCTGGGCCAGACGCTGGACGACGCCGCCGGAGAGGCCTTCGACAAGGGCGCCCGGCTACTGGGCCTGGGCTACCCCGGCGGGCCCGAGCTCGACCGGCTGGCCCGGGATGGCGATCCCGATGCCTTTGCCTTCCCCCGCTCCGCTCCCGGGGGTTCGAGTCCGGGGAAGCATTCGGCACGGAAGCCGAATGGTTCGAGTCCGGGGAAGCATTCGGCACGGAAGCCGAATGGTTCGAGTCCTTCTCCCCTGGACTTCTCCTTCAGCGGGGTGAAGACCGCGTTGCTCTACGCGATCAGGGAGATGGGGCAGGCCGAGGCGGCCGAGCGCCGGGCGGACCTGGCCGCGTCCTACCAGCGGGCCATAGTGGCGGCGCTTGTGGCCCGCACCGCCCAGGCCGTGGGCCGGGAGGGGTTGGCGCGGCTGGCGATCGGCGGCGGGGTGGCGGCCAACAGCGAGCTGCGCCACAGCCTGGCCGACCTCGGGCCCAAGCTGGGAATCCGGGTGTGGATACCGCCCCGTGAGCTGTGTACGGACAACGCCGCGATGATCGGAGCGGCAGCTCGCTTCACCGAGGCGCTGCCCTACCCGGACTACCTGGGGCTCGATGCGGCGGCCCGGCTGTGACTCGCGTGACCTTCTACGGCAAGGCGGGCTGCCATCTATGCGAGGAGGCCTACGCCGAGCTGGAGTCGGTTCGCCGGGATACGCCCTTCGAGCTCGAGGTGCTCGATGTCTCCCTCGACCCCCGGCTGCACCGGCAGTACGGCGAGCGCATCCCGGTGCTCGACGTGGACGGGCAGGAAGCGCTGGAGCTGGGCTTCGGCGCCAATTCCATCAGGATCGCGCTCGGTAGAGTGGGCCCGTGAGCTTCGGCGACCACATCGCCGCCCCGCCGGCCTCCCAGCCCGGGACGCCCGAGCGCCTCTCCATCGGCGTGGCGGCCCGGCTGTCGCGCTACCTGCAGGTTCTGACCCAGGCCAAGAAGATGGGCAAGGACACCATCTCCTCGCAGGAGCTGGCCGACTACACCCACGTGAACTCGACGCAGATCCGCCGCGACCTGTCCGGCTTCGGAAAGTTCGGCAAGCGCGGAGTGGGCTACAACGTCGACGCGCTGGTCTCGCAGATCCGCAAGATCCTGCACACCAGCGGGCAGCACAACATCGCGCTGTTCGGGGCCGGCCATCTGGGCCAGGCCATCGCGGGCTCGAACATCTTCGCCGACCACGGCTTCCGGGTGGTGGCGCTGTTCGACACCGACCCCGAGAAGATCGGCATGGAGGTGGGCGAGGGCCTGACGGTGCTCTCCTTCGACGACCTGTCGACGGTGGTCGACCAGGACGAGATCGTGGTGGGCGTGATCGCGGTCCCCACCGATGCGGCGCAGAACGTGGCCGACAACCTGGTGCAGGCGGGGGTGAAGATCATCTTCAACTACTCCGAGGCGCTCCTGCACGTGCCGCCCGAGGTCACCGTGCACGCCTCCTCGCCGGCCGTCGATTTGCTCTACGCGCTCTACTTCTACCTGGCCTGACCAGATGGCCGAGTCCACGACCCCGCACACGCGGATGACGCGTGGATACCGGCGCATCTGATGCTGGACATGACGCGCGCCCGCGAGGTCTTCGAGGCCTCCGAGGACTTCACCGTCGGCCTCGAGGAGGAGTTCGGGATCCTCGACCCCGCCTCGCGGGACCTCGCGGGAAGGTTCGTCGGGCTGCGCGATGCCGCGCAGGAAGACGTCGTGCTGGCGGAGTCGGTGGCCGGGGAGCTGATCGAGTCCGAGATCGAGATCCGCTCGGGCCGGGGCGCGGACTTCGCCGACGCGATCGAGCGCCAGCGCCGGGCCCGCGCGCGGCTCTTCGCCCTCGCCGCCCAGAAGGACGCGCTCCTGTCGGCTACGGGGACGCATCCGTGGAGTCCGTGGCAGGAGCAGCGGATCATCGACACCGACCACTACCGGCGCCTGGACGAGGGCCTGCAGTACGTGGCCTGGCGCAACAACACCTTCAGCCTCCACGTGCACGTCGGCGTGCGGGGCGCCGACCGCGCCATGGCCGTCTGCGACCGGCTGCGGCCGGTGCTGCCCGAGCTGCTGGCCCTGTCGGCCAACTCCGTGTTCCTGGACGGCCGCGACTCGGGCCTGCAGTCGGTTCGCTCCCAGATCTTCACCAAGAGCTTTCCGCGCTGTGGCATCCCGGAGCCCTTCGGTGACTTCGCCGCCTGGGCGGACTACGTCAACTTCCTGCTGTGCACGGATTCGATCGCGGAGAACACCCAGCTGTGGTGGAGCGTTCGCCCCCATCACTCCTTCGGCACCGTGGAGGTCCGCATCTGCGATGCCCAGTCCAGCGCCGAGGACTCGACGGCGCTCGCGGCCATGATCGTCGCCTGCGTGGCCCAGGCCGCGATCGACCACGACGAGGGCGTGCCCGCCGACCACCACGCCGGCCGCCTGATCGAGGAGAACTTCTGGCGGGCGATCCGCTACGGGACCCAGGGGACGATGATCGACCTGGCCCGCAGAGAGGTCTTCCCGGCGGCCGCGATCCCCGACCGCCTGATGGCCTGGACGGCCCCCGCCCGGGCGAGCCTGCGGATCGATCCCGAGCTGCCGGAGGCAAACGGGGCCCAACGGCAGCGAGCCGCCCTGGCCGATGGTGCAACGATGCCCGAGATCTTCGCCGCCGAGGTGGCGACCACCGGGCGTACGTACGCCGGAGGCGAAGTGGCCGAGCCAGCGACACGGAGGTAGGGATGAGCGCCGAAGGACACGAGCCCAGCGAAGAGGAGCTGCGCGCCGCGCTCGACGAGCAGATGCGCAACATACGCGCCGAGGAGGTGGTCCTGCAGACCACTGCCACGCTGATCAACCTGGCCGGGCGCCGCCTGGGCCTGGGCGCCGAGCCCGGCGAGGACGCCTCGGCCGAGGTCGACCTGCAGCAGGCCAAGCTGGCGATCGACGGGGCGCGGGCGCTGTCGCCGCTGTGCCCGCCCGAGCAGGCCGAGCCGATCCGCCAGGCGCTGTCGCAGCTTCAGATCGCCTTTGCCCGCCTCACCCAGGCGCCCGGTGGCGCCGGCGTCGAGGGCGCGCCCTCGGGACCGGTTCCCGACGCCGCAGTGGGCACAACGAACAAGGAAGCGGGGAGTAGCGGCGAAGAAGCCGAGCGGGGCAAGGCACGTTCGCAGCTCTGGA
>JBPCNQ010000047.1:0-7261 GCA_051001095.1 Thermoleophilaceae bacterium | reverse complement strand
CGGACGGTCACGTCCTTGCCGGCCTGGGTCTTGTAGGTGCCCTTGGCGCCGTAGTGGTACTTCACGTCGCCGGTGCCGCCCTCGGGCGCCGCGGTGTCGGCCGACAGCGTCTGCTCGCCCTCGAACTCCACGAGTATCGACGCGTAGGGGCGGCCCACGGTATGGGCCAGCACGTTCAGGCGGCCCCGGTGGGCCATGCCCAGTATCACCTCGCGTGCCCCCCGATCGCTGGTCAGCTCGATCGCCTCGTCCAGCATCGGCACCAGCACGTCCAGGCCCTCGATCGAGAACTGCTTCTTGCCCAGGAACGCCTTGTGCAGGTACTTCTCCAGGGCCTCGACCTCCGACAGGCGGCGAAGCAGCTGCCTGCGCTCGTCGATGCTCGGCTCCACGCGGTACTCGCCGGACTCGATCCCCCGGCGCAGCCACACGCGCCGGTTGGGACCGGCGATGTGCTCGATCTCGTAGGCGATCGTGCCGCAATAGGTTTCGTTGAGGTTGGGTAGCGCGTCGGCGAAGGTGCGACCGGGCACGGCCACGCGCAGCACCGAGGCGGGGATCCGCTCCATCAGCTCGGGCGTCAGGGCCACCGACTCGGGCTCCAGGGCGGGGTCGCCGCGCGGCTCGGCGCCCAGTGGGTCCAGGCGAGCAGCCAGGTGGCCCTGCATCCGGTGGGCCTTGACCAGGGAGGTGGCAGCCTGCACGGCCTGGAGAAGGGCCTTGTCGACCGCCCCCGAGGCGGCAGGCGTGGAGGTTGCGGGCACGGGGTCGGCGGAGGTGATCGAGGCGCCGGATCCGTTGCTCGAGCCCTCGACGCGGTCGTGGTCGAGGCCCAGTGCGGAGAAGACATTGACGTAGAAGTCGTCGGCGCCGGCGAGCAGCTCGTCGATCCGCTTGAGAAACGCGCCCGACTCGGCGCCCTGGATCACCCGGTGGTCGTACGTCGAGGTCATCGTCATGACCTTCGAGACGCCCAGCTCGGACAGCCGCTCGGGATCGACGCCCGCCAGCCCGGGCGGGTAGGCGATCGACCCGGTGGCCACGATGGTGCCCTGGCCGGGCATCAGCCGCGGCACGGAGGCGATCGTGCCGATGCCGCCGGGGTTGGTCAGCGTGATGCTCGCGCCCTGGTAGGCGTCGGGGCCGAGCTTGTTGTCACGGGCGCCGAGCACCGCCTCGTCGTAGGCGGCCACGAACTGGTCGAAGGTCATCCCCGACGCGTTGTGGATGACCGGCACTATCAGCGTCCGGGTGCCGCCCTTGCGCTCGGCGTCGACGGCCAGGCCCAGGCTTACGCTCCCGGGCGTGACGCGATGGGGCTTGCCGTCCACCTCGGCGAACGAGTTGGCCATGACCGGCATGTCGTCGCCGGCGGCGCGGACGATGGCCCAGGCGATCAGATGGGTGAAGGAGAGCTTCTTGCCGGCGGCCTTGAGCTCGGCCCGCTGGGAGGCGAGCGAGTCGACTGACAGGGTGCGAAAGGACGTGGCCGTCGGGATCGACCGGCTCTCCTCCATGAACCGGACCAGTGTGGCCGCGGGGCCGCGGATGGGCTTGGTCGCGACGCCCTCTGGTACGGCCGCGGCGGCAGGCGCCGAGGCGGGGCGGCCGCCGTTTGCGGCCTGGCCGGCGTTCGCATTCCGCACGTCGGCCTTGGTCACGCGCCCGCGCGCGCCGGTGCCGGTCAGCGTGGAGACATCGACGCCGTGCTCGGTCGCCATCCGCGCCGCCACCGGAGTGGCGTTGGGGCTTTCGCCTGTGGCGCCGTTTGCGGTATTTCCGGCGGGCCCCGCGACGGGGGGGGCTTCGGCGGCGGCCTTGACCGCGGTCTGGTGTGCGGCCCTGGAGGCGGGGCCCGACGCAGCGCCGGCGCCCGCCTCGATGCGCAGCAGCACGCCACCCACGGCCACGGTGTCGTCGGGCTCGGCCAGCAGCTCGACCACGGTGCCGTCCACCGGGGAGGGCAGCTCGGCGTCGATCTTGTCCGTGGAGATCTCGGCGAGGCCGTCCTCCTTGGAGACCTGGTCGCCTACCTTCACCAGCCACTCGAGCAGGATCCCCTCGGCCACCGAGTCGCCCATCTCGGGCAGGGTCACGTCGACGGTCTCGGCCGGGCCGTCCCCGGCGGAGCCGCCGTTGGAGGAGGAGCCGCCGCTTGAGGCAGGGCCGCCCACGGGGTCGGGATCGGTATCCGCCGGGCCCTCGCCCGCCTCGATCTCGCAGAGCACCTGCCCGACCGTGACGGTGTCGTCGACTACCACGAGAATCTTGGTGATCACGCCGGCGGCGGTGGAGGGCACCTCGGCGTCGACCTTGTCGGTGGAGATCTCCACGAGCGGATCGTCCACGGTGACGGTGTCGCCGACCTGCTTCAGCCACTCCAGAACGGTTCCCTCCGAGACCGACTCGCCCATCGCCGGCATCTGGATCTGAACGGTGGTTCCCCGGGTGGCCATCTACTGCTCAAACCACTCTATCCAGCGCGAGTAGCGGCCAACATCGGCGGGAGATTATTCCCGCCCCTCCGGCGTGAAAGAGTCCGCGCGGCATGTCTGACGACCGACACCGGGCCGAGCCCCGCCGCCGCAAGGAGCTGGCTCGCGCCGACCGGGTGATGCCCGGAGTGTGGCGGCTTCGCCTTCCCCTACCCTGGCCCGGCGTCCCCCACGGCAACGCCTACGCCGTGGCCTCGGGCAGTGGCGTGGTGCTGTTCGACACGGGGATGCACCAGCCCGGAGCGCTGGGGCAGCTGGAGCGGGCGCTCGACCAGGCCGGCCTGCGCCTGGATCACGTGCGGTTGCTGGTCTGCACCCACGCGCACGCCGACCACTACGGCCTGGCCGCCCCGATCATCGAGGCCTCGGGGTGCGAGCTGTGGATGCACCCCAACCTGGAGCACATGCGTAAGAACGTGGAGGATCCCGACCGCCAGGTGGAGCGGCGGATGGAGGTGGCGCTGGCCAGCGGTGTGCCTCCCGAGTCGGTGGAGCGGGCGCGAGAGGCTCGCAAGGGTGGCGGCAGCGGGGTCGCCGAGCTGGTCGAGCCCGACCGCCACCTGCTGCCCGGAGTCGAGGTGGACACCGACCTCGGGCGCTGGCAGGTGTACGAGACGCCGGGTCACGCGCCCTCCCACGTGGTGCTGCACCAGCCCGACCGCAGACTGCTGGTCTCGGGCGACCACATCCTCGGCCGCGTATCCCTCTACTACGACTACTGCTGGACGCTGGATCCGGCGGGGGAGTACCTGAGCAGCCTCGACGCGGTCGAGGACCTCCCGACCGACCTGATCCTGGCCGGGCACGGCAAGCCGGTGCGCGACCTGCCGAGGCTGGTGGCCGCCAACCGCCGGGCGGTGCACGAACGGATGGGCCGGGTGCGCGGGGCGGTCGCCGCGGAGTCGCTCACCCCCTACGACATCGTGCCCAAGCTGATGCAGACCGAGGACCTGAACCCAATGCTGGTCTCCTGGGGGCTGTCCGAGACGCTCGCCTACCTGCGCCACCTGGAGATCACGGGGGAGGCGGAGAAAGAGGAGGGCTCCGACCCCGAGCGCTGGAGGGCGTGCGCGTCCTAGCCTGCGAGGTCCCCTCGTTTCAGGGCAGGGCAGGGACGCCCTGTCCTGCGGGGGCATCTGTTTCATGGCAGGGCAGGGATGCCCTGTCCTGCGGGGGCATCTGTTTCAGGACAGGGCAGGGATGCCCTGTCCTGCAGGGGCATCTGTTTCAGGGCAGGGCAGGGATGCCCTGTCCTGCCAGGGCATCAGACGGGCTGCCAGACCCTCGTCCAGGGCTGGGCTACCCGCAGCGCGGCCAGAATCGCCCGCGTCGCCGGCGAGCGGTTGAGCGTGTAGAAGTGGATCCCGGGCGCGCCCCGGGAGAGCAGATCCACGCACTGCAGCGTCGAGTAGGCCACCCCCAGGTCCTGCACGGCCTGGGTGTCGTCCTCGCGGCGCTCGAGCTCGCGGCGGAAGGAGTCGGGCAGCTCGGACTTGCAAAGCTCGGTGATCCGCTTGATGTTCTTGACGCTGATCACCGGCATGATCCCGGGGATGATCGGGACGGTGATCCCGGCGTCGCGCGCCTTGGCCACGAAGTCGAAGTAGGACTCGTTGTCGAAGAAGAGCTGGGTGATCAGGAACGAGGCGCCGGCGTCCTGCTTGGCCTTCAGGAAGCGGAGGTCGGCGGAGGGGCTCTCGGCCTCGGGGTGGACCTCGGGAAAGGCGGCGGCGCCGACGGCGAAGTCGAAGCCGTCGTGCAGCAGCTCGATCAGCTCGGTGGAATACAGCAGCCCGCCGGGCGTGGGCTTCCACTCCTCCTCGCCCTGCGGCGCGTCGCCGCGCAGGGCCAGCACGTTGTCGATTCCCGCGGCGGCCATCTCGTTCAGCGTGGCCGTCAGCTCCTCCCGGGTGGCGCCCACGCACGTGAAGTGGGCCATCGCCTCGATGTCCAGCTCCTGCTTGATCCACTTGACGATCTCCAGCGTGCGATCGCGCGTGGTCCCCAGAGCGCCGTAGGTCACCGACACGAAGTCGGGAGCGTCGTGGCGCAGGTGGTCCAACGTGGCCCGCAGGTTCTCGAACCCGTTGTCGGTCTTGGGGGGGAAGAACTCGAACGAAAAGACCGGCCGGTCGAGCCGTTCCAGGATCTGGTCGATGCGCATGGCGCGAAAGGATACGCCGTGGCGCGTCAGCCGCCCTCCGCCGGGGGGTCGATCTGGAGCCCCGCCGCCACCTGGCCGCGCTCGCCCAGCCTGTAGTGCACGTCGACCGAGTCGTTGCGCCCGTACGAGCCGAACAGGGCGAAGAACATGGCGGTCCAGCGCCAGAAGCCGACACGCTCCTTGACCAGGTCACGGGTGAACAGCAGGTGGTCGTCCTCGATCGTGTAGTCGGTCCCCTCCTGCTGGCGAATGCCGTTCACGAACACGCGCATAGGGGGCTCGGCGCCCCGGGGCAGCGCCACCCGCCGGCCCTTGTCTCCGTCTTCGGCGGCCACGGAGCCGTTATCTCCCCAACGCGCGAGAAAGCGCCTGGTAGGGCGACTCCCCGGGCCGCTGGTGCACCAGCGTGCGCCGCAGCCGGCCCGTGAAGGCCTCGGCGGAGCCGTCCCCGCGTACGTCCAGGTCGGCCCGCAGGCCCTTGGGGCCGGAGAGCTCAAGGCGGGCGACCACCTGCTGGACCGGGTCGAAGCGGCGCATGAGCCGTCCCCCCTGCGCGTGGGCCGGAACGGAGTCGACCACCTCACGCGCCCGGGTCTCCAGTGCGGCCAGGGCACCGGACAAGTCGTCGTGTTGCACGCGGCGCACGCGGGCGCCGGCATGAACGGTCAGCCGGTAGGCCATCAGCGCCTACTCGGCCGGTCCCTCACGGCGACCAAGCGGATCCCCGCGGGGGCGGTGACGGTCAGCCCCCGATGGCGCTCATGCTGCGCGCGGGCTGGCGAAAGCCCTTTTCTCCCACCCGGTGCTTGAGCTCCTTGCGCCAGACGGCGTCGCGGATGATCTGCTCGAGGTCGTCGTCGGTGGCGCCCGCGCGCAGGGGCTCGCGCAGGTCGGTCTCGTGCAGCGAGAAAAGGCAGGTGCGCAGCTTGCCCTCGGCGGTCAGGCGGATGCGGTTGCAGTCCGAGCAGAACGGCTCGGACACCGGGTTGATGAACCCGATCTGCCCCCTGGCCGCCTGTGCCCCGGATGGGGTATCGGAGAAGCGAAACACGCGCGCGGTCGCCGACGGCTCGCGCGGCAGCTCCTCGAGCGGGTGGACGGCGTGGATGATCCGGCGCAGCTCCTCGCCGGTCAGCACCTGATCCGAGCTCCAGCGCTGGTCGCCGTCGAGGGGCATGAACTCGATGAAGCGCACCTCGAAGGCGCGCTCGCGCGCGAAGCGGGCGAAGGGGATCGCCTCCTGCTCGGTGAACCCGCGCAGGGCGACGGCGTTCACCTTGATCGGGCGCAGCTCGGGGATGGCGGCCACGGCCTCCAGCCCGTCGAGCACCTGGGGCAGCGAGTCGCGCCGGGTCATCTCGAAGAAGCGGTCGCGCTGGAGGGAATCGATCGAGATGTTGATCCGGCGTACCCCGGCGGCGGCCAGGGCGGCGGCGTCGCGGCGCAGCAGGTAGCCGTTGGTGGTCAGCGAGAGGTCCTCGAGGTCCGGCACCGCGGCGAGCATGCCGGCCAGCGCCGGGAAGTCGCGGCGCACCAGCGGCTCGCCGCCGGTCAAGCGCAGATCGGTGATGCCCATCTCGGCCAGCAGCCTCACCACTCGCTCGATCTCCTCGAACGAGAGCACCTGGTCACGCTCCAGCCACGGCAGCCCCTCGGCGGGCATGCAGTACTGGCAGCGGAAGTTGCAGCGGTCGGTGACCGAGACCCGCAGGTCCGCGATCCGGCGGCCGTGGCCGTCTACGAGTGGCTCTCTGGGCACAGGGTCGAGGTTAACCGGCGCGTAGCGCGCTGGCTCGCATGCAGGATCAGTCGCTGCCGGCCGAGGACTGGTGATCGGTCGTGGCGAGGTCTGGTGGGCGTCGCTGCCCCGGCCCCGCGGATCAGGGCCCGGGGGCGTCGGCCGGTCCTGGTGGTCCAGGCTGACTCCTTCAACCGAAGCCGCCTTGGCACCGCGACCGGCGTAGTGATCAGCTCGAACACGAAGCTCGCAGAAGCACCCGGGAACGTTGCGCTGGCCAGCCGGGACAGCCGGCTGCCCGGTGACTCGGTGGCCAACGTGTCGCAGGTGCTGACCATCGATCGCGGCTTGACGACCGAGCGGGTGGGTGAGCTGCCCACTGCGCTGGTGGAGCGGATCGACTCCGGCCTGCGGCTGGCACTGGCCCTGTAGCGGGATGACCGAGCAGGCGCCCACCCCTCCCGCGCCCCACTCGGGCCCCATGTCCCCCGGCGACGCCACGCCGGCGTCGCGCTCAGCGCACCGCCGCGCGGCAACCGCAAGGACGCGGAGCACGAAAAGCGGCTCGTGCCGGTGTTCAGGATCTAGGATGCCTCGATCAGATCGACATCCTTGTCGATCTGGTAAACGGCTTGCTCGTGACACCTCGAATTCCCGTGATCGAGACCGAGCGCCTGATCCTGCGCGAGTGGCGGTCGGCCGACGTGGACGCTTACGCGCGCATCTGCTCCGACCCCGAGGTCATGCGCTTCATGTGGCCCGCGCGGCCGGCCACCCCGACGGAGTGCGCCTACGGCGTGTACCTGCTGCGCGAGCACTGGCGGAAATGGGGCTTCGGGCACTGGGCGGTGGAGGAGAAGCAGA
>JBPCNQ010000046.1:0-8526 GCA_051001095.1 Thermoleophilaceae bacterium | reverse complement strand
TGTTCACGCCGGGTCACAGCCCGGGGCACGTGACCTTCTCCGTCCCCGACGAGCAGGTCGTCTTCTCCGGTGACGTGCTGTTCCAGGGGTCGGTGGGGCGCGTGGACCTGCCCGGTGGCGACTGGTCCACGCTGCTGGAGTCGATCCGCTCGCTGGTGGATGGCCTGCCCGACGCGACGCGGATACACCCCGGACACATGGGCCTGACCACGCTGGGTGCCGAGCGCGCCACCAATCCCTTCCTGGCCGAGCTGGCGAGGTAGCCCGGTGGCGGGCAAGCTGCAGGCCCCCCGGGGGACGTTCGACGTGCTGCCCGCCGACGGGGAGCGCCGCCAGCTGCTGCGCGAGAACGCCGACGATCTCCTGGGCCGCGCCGGCTACGGGCCCTTCGAGACGCCGGTGTTCGAGGACACCGAGGTGTTCGCGCGCGGGGTGGGGCAGTCCACCGACATCGTGCAGAAGGAGATGTTCACCTTCGAGGACAAGGGTGGGCGTTCGCTGACCCTGCGCCCCGAGGGCACGGCCGGGGCGTGCCGAGCCTACGTGGAGCACGGCATGCACAAGCTGGCCCAGCCGGTGAAGCTGCGCTACTGGGGCCCGTTCTTTCGCCACGAGGCGCCCCAGGCCGGGCGCTACCGCCAGTTCAATCAGATCGGAGCCGAGGCGCTGGGCTCGGATGACCCAACGCTTGACGCCGAGCTGATCCTTCTGCTGGCCGAGCTGCTGGAGGACTCCGGCGTGGAGGGTCGGCTGAAGCTCTCGAGCCTGGGCAACGCCGATACGCGCGCTTCCTACGGCGAGGAGCTGCGCGCCTTCCTGCGCGCCCGCGAGGGCGAGCTCTCCGATGAGGTCCGCGCGAGGATCGAGGCCAACCCCTTGCGGGCCTTCGACGCCGACCACCCGGGCACGCGCGCGGTGATGGCCGATGCCCCGTTGCTGATCGACCGCCTGGACGCCGAGGACGCGGAGCACTTCACCGAGGTGCGCGCGCTGCTCGACGACGCGGAGCAGGAGTACGACCTGGACCCCACGCTGGTGCGGGGGCTGGACTACTACACGCGCACGGTGTTCGAGTTCGACTCCCCGTCGCTGGGGGCCCAGAGCGGCGTGGGGGGCGGCGGGCGCTACGACGGCCTGGTGGAGCAGCTCGGCGGTCCGCCCACGCCCGGCGTGGGCTGGGCCGCGGGAATCGAGCGGATCCTGCTGGCCTCGGACGAGGACCCCGACCATCTGGAGTTGCCGGTGGCCTTTGTGGCCGTGCCCAAGCCCGAGCTGCGCCGGACGGCCTTCGCCATCGTGCGTTCGCTGCGCGACAGCGGAATGCGGGCCGAGATGGAGCAGGCCGGCCGCTCGATGAAGGGCCAGCTCAAGCAGGCCAACCGGATGGGCGCCACCCACGTGGTGATCGTGGGCGACGAGCTCGAGGTCAAGGAGATGGAGGGCGGCGAGCAGAGGACCGTGGCTGACGAGCAGGAGCTGCTGGAGGTGGTGCTCGGGTGAGCACCCCCACCTTCGACAACTCCTACCGCTCGCACTGGTGTGGCCTGGTGGGGACCCGGGAGGTCGGGGAGCAGATCCGCGCGGCCGGGTGGGTGCACCGCCGCCGCGACCACGGCGGGCTGATCTTCATCGACCTGCGCGACCGCGAGGGCCTCCTGCAGCTGGTCTTTCGCCCCGACGATGCGCCGGAGGCCCACGCCGCCGCCCACCGGCTGCGGCCCGAGCACGTGATCTCGGCCACCGGCACCCTGATCGAGCGGGAGGAGGGGGCCGTCAACCCCGAGCTGCCCACCGGCCGGGTGGAGCTGGACGTGGCCCGGTTCGACCTGCTGGCCACCGCCGAGACGCCGCCGTTCCAGATCGACGAGGACGTCCTCGTGGCCGAGGAGCTGCGGCTGGCCTACCGCTACCTGGACCTGCGCCGGGAGCGCATGGCCTGCGCCATCGAGCTGCGCCACCGGGTGGTGGCGGGCATCCGCCGCCACCTCGAGGAGCGTGGCTTCCTGGACATCGAGACGCCCGTGCTCACGCGCTCCACGCCCGAGGGCGCGCGCGACTTCCTGGTGCCCAGCCGCGTGGCGCCCGGCTCGATGTACGCGCTGCCCCAGTCGCCCCAGATCTTCAAGCAGCTGTTGATGATCGGCGGCTTCGAGCGCTACTACCAGATCGCCCGCTGCTTTCGCGACGAGTCCTCACGAGCCGATCGCCTGCCCGAGTTCACCCAGCTCGACGTGGAGCTCTCCTTCGTCGAGGAGGAGGACGTGATCGCCACCGTCGACCCGCTGATGCGCGAGGTGCTGGCCATCGGCGACGTGACGGTGCCCGACCCGATCGAGCGGATGGGCTACGACGAGGCGCTGCTGCGCTACGGCAGCGACCGGCCCGACCGGCGCATCCCGATAGAGATCGCCGACCTCAGCCACGTCTTCGCCTCCTCGGAGTTCAAGGTCTTCAGCGGCGCGCTGTCCTGTGGCGGCGTCGTGCGCGGCTTCGCCGTCCCCGGCGAGCAGCGGGAGGAGCGCAGCCGGACATCGTCCGGCGATCAGCGCACCGAGAGCGTCTTCCCGCGCCGGCGCTTCGAAGAGCTCACCGAGCGCGCCCGGCGCTTCGGGGCCAAGGGGCTGGTGTGGGGGGTGGTGGAGCCCGATACCCCAGAGGACACGGGCCGCTGGCGCTCGCCGGTGGCCAAGTTCTTGAGTGAGACCGAGATTGCGGGTCTGATCGAGGCGACCGGGGCCAAGGAGGGCGACGCCATCCTGGTGGTGGCCGACGCCGCTCCCGTCGCCGCCCGGGTGCTCGGCGACCTG
Source organism: Thermoleophilaceae bacterium (assembly GCA_051001095.1). Lineage (GTDB taxonomy): Bacteria > Actinomycetota > Thermoleophilia > Solirubrobacterales > Thermoleophilaceae > JAAYBF01. The sequence goes on along the minus strand of JBPCNQ010000046.1, from coordinate 5,719 downwards.
AGGCTGCAGGTCGGGGTGCCCGAGGATCGCGACGACTTCCTGTGGGTGATCGACTTTCCCATGTTCGAGTGGGACGCGGCCGAGACGCGCTGGGACCCGATGCACCATCCGTTCACCGCGCCCACCGGCGAACTGGACGGCGACCCGGGCACTTGGCGCTCCCGCGCGTATGACCTGGTGTGGAACGGCGCCGAGATAGGCGGGGGCTCGATCCGCATCAATACCCCCGAGGTGCAGCAGAAGGTCCTCGAAGCGATCGGCCTCTCGCCCGAGCAGGCCCAGGAGCGCTTCGGCTTCCTGCTCGAGGCGCTGACCTACGGCGCGCCGCCCCACGGCGGGGTGGCCTTCGGCATCGACCGGATCGTGGCGCTGCTGGCCGGCCGCGAGACCATCCGCGACGTGATCGCCTTCCCCAAGACCGCCAGCGGCTTCGATCCGCTCACGGGGGCCCCTGCCCGCGTGGATGACGAGCAACTGCGGGAGCTGGGGCTCAAGGGGCTCGCGCCGCGCGCTTGAGCGAGATCTCGTCCGGTGCTCGTCCACTGCTAGCGTCTCCGCCGGCTCGAGCTTGTCCGCCAGCCGGCTCACCACGTTGAGCCAATACCAACGGGAAGGGTGTCCGGACTCGGTGCGCGCCAGGCGTTTGCGCCAGGTTCTCACCGGAGGACGCCCAAGCTTGCATGAGCAGGCCCAACCCGGAGTCGGCAACGGCAAGTTGGGGCCCTTTCGGCCCGGTTCCCGTGGATCCAGGCTTGGCTTCGTATCCTGACTTGATGGCCCTCGCCACCAGCGTCGAGCCCTCGCGGCTGCGAGACCATCTCGCCTTCCCCAGAGGGCTCGGTGCGCTGGCGCGGGCGCCGCATACCGGAGCCGCCGGCGGGGCTGCGTGTGGCGATCTTCTCCGCGTCTCGGTCAGGGTCTCGGGCGACCGCGTGACCCAAGCCGGCTTCGAGGCCAGGGGGTGTGCCGCAGCCCGCGCGGCCGGGAGCGCAGTGGTCGAGCTGGTGGAGGGCGAGCACGTCCTGCACGCCGCCCGGATCACCCCGGCCCACGTGGCCGACGAGCTGGGGGCGCTGGCGCCCCCGGCCATGCACGCTGCCGAGCTCGCCGCCGACGCCCTGCCCCGCGCGCTGAGCATGGCCGCCCGGGATGGAGCGGTCGAGGCTGCGGCCGCGAGCGGCCGCACCGTCGTGGCCATGAGCGGCGGAGTCGATAGTGCCGCCGCCGCGCAGCTCGCCCTCGATGGCGGCGAGGAGGTGATCGGGGTGACCCTCGAGCTGTGGTCCGATCCGGCCACCGACGGCGACAAGAGCTGCTGCTCCCCCCAGGCCGTCACCGGAGCGCGCGCCCTGGCCCATCGCATGGGCCTCCCGCACTTCACGCTCGACCTGCGCGAGCGCTTCCGCGCGGACGTGGTCGACGACTTCCTGGAGGGCTACGCCGGCGGGGGCACCCCGAATCCGTGCGTGCGCTGCAACGGCATGGTGCGCTTCGACGCGATGCTCGACCTGACGCGGCGCCTGGGCTCCGAGCGCCTGGCCACCGGCCATTACGCCCGGATAGCCCACGACGGCGAGGGGCCGCTGGTGCGCGCCGCGGCGGACCCGGCCAAGGACCAGAGCTACGTGCTCGCGCGCCTCACCGGCGGCGAGCTTCACCGCCTGCGCTTTCCCCTGGGGCAGATGGAGAAGCCCCGCGTGCGCGAGCTGGCGGCCGCGGCGGGGCTGCCCGTTGCCGGCAAGCCCGAGAGCCAGGACCTGTGCTTCTTGGCCGGTACCGGCTCGCCGGCGTTCATGCGGCGTCACGGCGGGGAGCGCGTGCACAGCGCCGAGGCGGGCGGCGACATAGTCGACCGCCGCGGCAAAGTGCTCGGAGCGCACGGGGGACACCACCGGTTCACCGTCGGCCAGCGCCGGGGGATCGGCGTGGCTGCCGCCGAGCCCCTCTTCGTCCTGGCCAAGGACGCCGAGCGCAACCGCGTCGTCGTCGGCCCCCGGTCGGAGCTGGCCACCAGCCGGGTGGTCATGGCGCCGGTCGTGCTCCACCGCCCCGGGCCGCGGGCGGATTCGGTGCGCCTGCGCTACCACGCGCCCGCAGTGCCGTGCTCGCTGGACGAAGACCCCGGGGCGGGGCCGCAGGAGCGGATCGGCGTGCGACTTCACCGCGAGGTCGCCGCTGGGGCACCGGGCCAGACCGCCTGCCTGATGGACGGCGAGCTGGTCGTCGGGTGGGGAACCCTGCAGGCCTCCGACGATGGCGTGCAGGGTGTCTGAGCGCATCGAGCTGATCGCGCTCCTTCGCGGCGACTTCGGGGGTCGAGGAGGCCGCCGACGGCCGGCTGTTCATCCGCATCGTGAAGCTGGTGGGCGCGTGAGCGTCCCGGAGACGGCCCGCACCCGCGCCCGCGACGAGCTGGCGTGAAGGCGCTCTACGCGGTCGTTCTCGTCGCTCTCACGGTGCTCGCCGCCGGATGCAACTCGGGGATCGGCGGTGATCGCGCGGATGCCCGCAAGGGCGGCTCGGTGCTAGTCGGGCTGCCCAGCGGACCGGATTCACTCGACCCCGCGGTGGCGAGGAGCCCCGAGGCGCTCCAGGCCCTGTGGCTGGCCTACACGCCGCCCCTGACCTACCGTCGCGCCGGTGGGGCCAGGGGGACCGAGATCGTGCCCGGTCTGGCCGAGCGGATGCCCGAGGCATCGGCCGGCGACACGACCTTTCGCTTCACCTTCCGCAAGGGGTTGCACTACCCCGACGGGCGTCCGCTGCTGGCCGGCGACTTCGAGCGCGCGATCGGGCGGGCGCGGGCCCTGAACCCGCCGGCGCGTCGCGAACTCTCCGGCGTAGAGGACATCGTCGCGGACGAGCGCACACGCACCGTGCGCATCGAGCTCGCCGCACCCGATCCCGCCTTCCCGCGCCTGCTCGCGTCGACCTGGGCGACGCCGGTTGGGCCCGGCCCCCCGGCACGCGACATCTCGTCCTCGCCGCCGGCCGGCATCGGCCCCTACCGCCTGAAGGGCTCGTCGCGGGGAAGGGCCTACGTGCTCTCGCGCCGTCGCGACTTTCGCCTGGCCAACGTTCCCGCGGGCAACGTCGACTCGATCGCCGGCGTGGTCGTCCGGGACTCGTCGCGCCGCACGAACCAGACGCTTCGGGGTCGACTGGACCTGACCCAGGGAGAGCCGCCCACATCGCGCCTGCCCGAGATCCGCTCCGAGGACAAGCGGCGCTACCGCGAGTTTCCGACTCTGTCGGAGCGCTTCGTGTCCTTCGACCTGGCCCGCCGCCCGTTTCGCGACCAGGACCTCCGCCGCGCGGTCTCCTTCGCGCTGGACCTGCAGACCCTGGTCCGGCTAGAGGAGGGATTCCTGAGCCCCAGCTGCAACCTGATCCCGCCGCAGGTGCCCGGGTACGCGCGGCTGGACCCGTGTCCCTACGGCCCCCGTGAGGGAGACGCCGACCTGGTGCGCGCCGAGCAGCTGGTCCGCGGCTCACGAGACCGCAAGGTCGAGGTGATCGTGGACGGCGGCCCCGGCCCGAGATCCGAGGCGCTGGCTCGTTACGGCGTGGGCACCCTGCGCAAGATCGGCCTGCGCGCGCGTCGGGCCCGCACGGAGCGCGATTCGAGTCGCGCCCAGCTGCGCTTCGCGGAGGTCCGGCCCGCGCTTCCCGGGCCGGCGGGCTACATCGGCGCGGTCGATGACGCCGGCATCCGCAGCGACGCAGGGGCGACCCAGCGCGACGGGACGGTGGCCGAGACCGTGGCCAGGTGGGCCGACCTGGACAAGCGGGTCGTAGGAGGGGGCCTGGTGGCGCCCTACGGGGTGGCCACCACCGGCGTGCTGCTCTCCGAGCGGCTCGATGCGGCCAATTGCCTGCGCTTTCACCCCGTCTACGGCGCCGACCTGTCAGCGCTCTGCCTGCGATGACTCACAGGGCGCGCGGGCGGGTGTCGATGGCGCCGTGAAGGCCGTCGCGCGCACGGGCGCGAAGGTCCGGCTCATAGACTCCCGGCCATGCAGTCCGCGGAGATTCGCGAGCGTTTCCTGTCCTTCTTCGAGGAGCGGGGACACAGGCGCGTGCCGTCGGCTTCGCTGGTGCCCGCCAGCTACGACCCGACCGTGCTGCTCACCACCGCCGGCATGCAGCCGTTCAAGCCCTACTTCCGCGGCGAGGAAGAGCCGCCTTCCCGGCGCCTGACGTCGTGCCAGAAGGTCTTTCGCACCCCCGACATCGAGAACGTGGGCCTGACCGCCCGGCACCTGACGTTCTTCGAGATGCTCGGCAACTTCTCGGTCGGCGACTACTTCAAGGACGAGGCGGCCCGCTTCGCCTGGGAGCTCTCCACCGAGGGCTTTGGATTCGACCCCGAGAGCATCTGGATCACGGTGTTCGGCGGCGACACCGAGCTGGGCGTCGGGCCCGACGAGGAGGCAATCGAGCACTGGAGGGCGATCGGCGTGCCCGACGAGCGCATAGTGCGCCTGGGCGTGGAGGACAACTTCTGGAAGTCGGGGCCCACGGGCCCGTGTGGCCCGTGCTCGGAGCTGTACCTGGACCGGGGCCCGGACCTCGGCGCCGAGACCGACCGCCCGGGCGATGACACCGAGCGGTTCCTGGAGTACTGGAACCTGGTCTTCATGCAGTACGAGATGCACGCCGACGGCTCGCTGACCGAGCTGCCGCAGCGCAACATCGACACGGGCCTGGGGCTCGACCGGATGGCGGCCATCCAGCAGGACGTCGCGTCGGTCTTCGAGACCGACCTGTTCGCGCCCCTGATCGAGTTCGGGGAGCAGCGGTCGGGGAAGAAGTCGGGCGAGGACTTCGCCACCACCCGGGCCCTGCGCATCTTGGCCGACCACGGCCGGGGGGCGGCCTTCCTGCTGGCCGACGGCGTGGTGCCTTCCAACGAGCACCGCGGCTACATTCTGCGCCGCATCCTGCGCCGCGCGATTCAGCAGGGGCGGCGCCTGGGCATCCCGGAGGGCTTCGTCTGCGACTTGTGCCAGGTGGTCATCGACGCCATGGGCGAGCCCTACCCGCAGCTGCTCGAGGAGCGCGACACGATCATGGGCTGGGCGGCCGCCGAGGAAGAGGGCTTTATGCGCACGCTCGTGCAGGGCGAACGGCTGCTGGCCGAGCTGATCGCCCGCGCGCGCCGCGACGGCGCGCAGGCGGTGGGGGCCGGGGACGCCTTCAAGTTGCACGATACCTTCGGCTTCCCGTTCGAGCTGACCAAGGAGCTGCTGGCCGAGCAGGGGCTCGGCGTGGACGAGCAGGGGTTCGCGACGCTGATGGCGCAGGCCCGGGAGGTGGCGCGGGGCGGCCAGCGCTCCTCGGCCGGTGACTCGGCGCGGGAGCGGGCGTCGAGGTTCGCGAAGGCCGCCGGCTTCACCACCAACTTCGTGGGCTACGAGTCCACCGAGGCCGACACGGTGGTCAGGGCGCTCCAGCGCGACGACGGCAGGATGCGGGCCAAGCTCGAGGACAGCCCCTTCTACCCGGAGGGCGGCGGTCAGGTCCCCGACGCCGGGTCGAGCGAGACGGCCACGGGGCGCGCCCGGGTGGCCGAGGTCGTCCGGCTGGGAGGCGACCAGGCCCTGGCGCTGGAGCCGCTGGAGGGCGAGCTGGTGGAGGGCGAGCGCGCGCACGCGGTGGTGGAGCGAGACGCCCGCCTGGCCACCATGCGCAACCACACGGCCACCCACCTGCTGCA